>JBCBHB010000310.1:0-4376 GCA_038526025.1 Pseudomonadota bacterium | reverse complement strand
ACGCCGACGAACTCGACGGCGACAAGCAGCATGAGCGCGGCGCCGTAGGCGAAGGGGGAGGCGAAGCGCCAGACGCGAATGTCGATGAGCGCGATGATCAGCATGATGATCACGCCGGCGCCGAAACGCGTCATCTGCCGCGATGCCCAGGGATCGAGCGAGCCGCCCGCCACGGAGTAGAGCATCAGGAAGCCCGCGGCGGCGATGGCGCCGACGACGAGCATCAAGCCCCAGTCGAGCCGCAGGATCTTGGTGCCGAGCCCGGGTGCCACCGTTTGCGCGCCGGGCGTGGGCATGCCGGCGGGGCGTCGGAACGTATCGGCCATCAGGTACGGATCCTGGAGGAGGCGGGCTGCGCCTCGTCGCCCAGGGGGCGCCAGGCCTCGGGTGGACCATCTGGCCGCGGGGCAGGCGGCACCACCGGCACTTCGGGCGCTTCGCCGGGCGCATAGGCGGAGCGGGGGATATCGTCCCGGTAATGGGCGTACATCAGGATGTCGCGCGCCACAGGGGCCGCGGCCTTCGAGCCGCCGCCGCCATGCTCGACCACAACGGCAATGGCGTAGCGCGGGTTCTCGACCGGCGCATAGGCCACGAAGAGCGCATGGTCCCGCCGGTGCCAGGGCAGGTCCTCGTTGCGGAAGACGCCGCGCGCCCGCTCGGCCGCGGTGATGTTGCGCACCTGGCTGGTGCCGGTCTTGCCGGCCATCGTGAACGCGTCGTCGCGGATCCGGGAGCGGCGTGCCGTGCCGCGCTTGCCGTTGACCACCTCGAACATGCCTGTGCGCACGGCGGCGAGGTGGCGGTCGTTGAGCCCGATGGGCTCGGCCTCGGGCACCGGGATGGGCAGGCCGGCCCGGGCGCGCACCAGCCGGGGCATCACTACGCGACCGGTTGCGAGGCGCGCGGTCATCACGGCCAGCTGGAGCGGTGTCGCCAGCACGAAGCCCTGGCCGATGCCGGAGTTGAGCGTGTCACCGACCTGCCAGCTCTGGTCGTAGGCCGCCCGCTTCCAATCCTTCGTCGGAATCAGGCCGCTCTTCAGCGCGGGGTTCGGCAGATCGTAGTCGACCCCGAGGCCGAGGCGGCGCGACATCTCGGCGATCCGGTCGATGCCGACGCGCTTGGCGATCTCGTAGTAATAGACGTCGCAGGACTGGCTGAGGCTGTCGACCACGGCCATATGCCCGTGCCCGCCGCGCTTCCAGCAATGAAAGCGGCGGTTGCCGAGCTTCAGCCCGCCATTGCAGAAGAAACTGTCGCCGCGGCCCACGACGCCCGCTTCCATTGCCGCCAGCGCCACCACCATCTTGAAGGTCGAGCCCGGCGGGTACATGCCGCTTGCCCATTTGTTGTGGAGGGGGCGGTGGTCGTCCGCCAGGTAGCGGTTGTAGTCCCCATGGCTGATGCCGGTGACGAAGAGGTTGGGCTCGAAGGTGGGGTTTGAGCCGAGGGCCAGCAGGTCACCGTTCTGGGCGTCCATGACCACAACGGCGGCGCTTTCCTCGCCGAGGCGGGCATGCACGTAGCGCTGCAGGTCGAGATCGAGCGTGAGGTGCAGGTCCGCGCCCGCCACGCCCTCCTCGCGCCCGATCTCGCGGATGACCCGGCCATAGGCGTTGACCTCGATATGCCGCGTGCCGGCGGAGCCGCGGAGCTCCCGCTCCACCGCGCGCTCGAGCCCGTCCTTGCCGATCTGGAACTCCGGCACCTGCAGGATCGGGTCGCGGTCCGTCGGGTCGTCGAGATCCCGCTCGGTGACGCGGCCGACATAGCCGACCACATGCGCGATCTCGGGGCCCACCGGGTAGTGCCGCGAAAGGCCCACCTCGGGCACCACGCCGGGCAGGGCGGGGGCGTTGGCGTTCACGGCGGCGAAGGCCTGCCAGCTCAGATGCTCGGCAACGGGGACGGGCACGAAGCCCGGCTTCTGGCGCATTTCCTTGAGGGCGCGGGCGCGCTGATGCTCGGGCAGGTCGACGATGACACCGAGACGGTCCAGCACCTCCTCCGCATCGCCCGCCTGCTCGCGCACCATCACCACGCGGTAGTTCTGCCGGTTCACCGCGAGCGGGATCCCGTTGCGGTCGAAGATCTCGGCGCGGGCGGGGGCGATGAGGCGAAGGTTGATCCGATTCTCTTCGGCCAGCGTGCGGTAGTGTTCGGCCTCCTCGATCTGGAGCTGGCGCATGCGCCAGGCGAGCCCGCCGGCCACGCCGAGCTGTGCGGCGAAGAGGACGAGGGCGCGCCGGCTGAGGCGGCGCGCGGGCAAGCCCTCGTCGATCTCCGACGGTCTCCGATCGCGTCTACGTGCCATGGCGCGCCTCGCGACCGTCGGCCGGAGCTGGGCGAATGCCGCAGCCCCAGCGGAGCAGGAAGAAGAGGATCGGCCAGGCCGCGGCGGTGAGCGCCCATTGCCGGCCGAGCGTGAGGAAGTAGGGAGGCTGGCTGAAGGTGAGCAGCACGAGGATGTATTGCAGGGCCATCATGCCGAAGAGCGCGGCCGCCACCGCCAGCCACTCGCGCAGGAGCGAGCCGCGGGTGAGAACGGGCGCCACGCTTCGCAGCGCTTCGGCGTAGAGCACCAGGGTGAGCGTACCGATACCCACGGGCAGGTCGGTCATCAGATCGCGCATGAGGCCGAGCGCGAAGACCAGGAGGATCGGCACACTGTCCGGCCGGCGCACGGCGAAGATGGCGATGGCGAGCGCCAGCAGGTCCGGCGAAGGCAGGGAGTAGGGGTGCAGGCCCGTCGGCGCCGCTTCGAGCGCCACAGCCACGGTGGCCACGATGGCCAGCAGCGCCATCCGCAGCAGCGCGCCGCGGCTTGGGACCAGTACCTCCACCACGGCGCTCATCCTTGCGTCTCCGCCAGAGGAAGGGTCACGGGCTCACGCTCCTCGGGCGCCGGGTCGACCGGGCGCGGGCCGCGGGGCGCGACAAGGCCGCCGGGACCGTCGATCCGCTTGTCCGGCCGGTAGCGCAGGAGGCGGATGAATTCCAGGCGCTGGAAGTCGCCCGAGAGATGCGCGCGCCAGGACTGGCCGGCCCGCACCACCACGCCCACGGGCAGGTTCGGCGGAAAGACGCCGCCGTCGCCGGAGGTGACGACGGTCTGCCCCGGCTGCACGCGATCGTCTTCCCCGATGAATTCCAGCCGCGGCGCGCGCGTCGCATCTCCCGCCAGAATCGCCTGCTGATTGGCCCCGGTGATCGTGACGGGCACGCGGCTCGAGAAATCGGTGACCAGCATGACCCGGCTGGCCCGTTCGCCCACGCCCACGACACGGCCGATGAGGCCTGAGCCGTCCACGGCGGCGGACCCGTCTTCCACCCCGTCGCGCCGCCCGACGTTCACGAGCGCGCTTTCGGAGAAGGGGCCGCCCGAGTCGGCGATCACGTCGCCGGTCACATAGGCAAGGCGCGGTGCGAGGCGGACATTCATGAGCGCGCGCAGCTGGGCGTTCTCTTCCTCGAGCGCCCGCGCCGTTTCGCGCCAGGCCTGCAAGCGCTCGATCTCTCGGCGCAGGGCGCGGTTCTGGTCGTAGACATCGACGAAGGTCTCGTAATCCCGGGCCATGCCTGCCGCGTAGTCCAGCGGTCCGGCGATCACGCCGAGGTTCGGGGAGACCGCGTCGGCGATCGCCATGCGGAGCTGCGTGAGGCGGGGATTGTCGGACCGCCAGAGCCCGATCAGCACGAGGCAGACAACGACCACGACACCGAGCAGCACGGATCGTATCCGCCGCTCGAGATCTGCTGCCTTGTCGTCTCCGCGACGTCCCGGTCGCGCCATAGGGGCTGCCCCCTCGACTGCCCGTGCCAAGCGGCCTTGCCGGCCGTCTTACATCTTACATCGAAATCTTCATCACGTGGCCGAGTCTGTCGAGATGTTCCAGCGCCCGGCCGGTGCCGAGGGCGACGCAGTGCAGCGGCTCCTCGGCGATGGAGATGGCGAGGCCCGTCTGCTCGCGCAGCGCGATGTCGAGGCTGCCGAGAAGGGCGCCGCCGCCCGCGAGCATCACGCCGTTGTCCACGATATCGGCGGCGAGGTCCGGCGGTGTTGCCTCAAGGGCGACCATCACGGCCTCGACGATCTGCTGCACGGGCTCCGCCAGGCTCTCGGCGATCTGCGCCTGGGTGATCTCCTGCTCCTTCGGCACGCCGTTCAGGAGGTCGCGCCCGCGGATGATCATCGTCTTGCCCACACCGTCCGCCGGCATGCGCGCGGTGCCGATTTCCTTCTTGATGCGCTCGGCGGTGGACTCGCCGATCAGCATGTTATGCTGGCGGCGCAGATGGCTGATGATGCCGTCATCCATCTTGTCCCCGCCCGTGCGGACACTGCGCGCATAGACGATGTCCGACAGGCTGAG
>JBCBHB010000309.1:0-4381 GCA_038526025.1 Pseudomonadota bacterium | reverse complement strand
GGCGCCCTGGGGCAGGCTGGCCTCGCGCCCCGGCGCGAAACGGTCCGGATCGAACCTGTCCGGGTTCTCCCAGAGCGCCTCGTGCCGCTGGATGACCCACGGGCTTACCAGCAGCATTGCCCCCTTCGGCAGGTCCACGGGGCCAAGCCGGCGCGCCTCTGTCGCCATGCGGGCGAGGAAGGTGACAGGCGGGTAGAGGCGCAGCGTTTCCCTGAAGGTGTTGCGCACGAAGGCAAGGCGCTTGACGCCGGCGGCCGTGAGAGGGGCGTCACCGCACACCGCGTCGACCTCGCCGCGCACGCGCTCCCCCATACCCGGCGCTTCAGCCAGGATGAAAAGGGCCCAGGTGAGCGCGCTGGCCGTGGTCTCGTGACCCGCTAGGAAGAAGACGGCGAGCTGGTCGAGCATCTCCTCCCGCGTGAAGCCCTCGCCGGTCTCGGGGTCGCGCGCGGCGATGATGTCGCGCGCAATGTCGTCGGGCTGTTCGTCCGGTGCCAACGCAAGGCGGGCCGCGAGCATCTGGTCGACAAGACTGCGGATCTCGGCCGCGCTCTCCCGCGCCGCCCGTGGCTGGCGGATCTCGGCCCCTGAAGGGGTCAGCAGCAGGTTGCGGAGGGAGACGTTGGCGCAGGCTTTCTGGAAGCGCGCAAAGGCGTCGAACACCCGTTGGGCGAGCGTGCCCGAAAAGGTTTCGGAGAAGATGGTGCGGAACATGATGTCCGCCGTGAGGTGGCTGAGCGCCGCCTCGAGCGGCACCACCGTGCCCTTCGCGGCAGCGGCGTCGAACCGCGCCTCCGCATCTGCCATGGCGGCGGCCATGTGCCGGAAGGCCTGGTTGATGCGCATATGCGCGAAGGCCGGGTCGATCATGCGCCGCTGACGCTCCCAAACCGTGCCTTCGCTGATGAAGATCCCGTCGCCCACCAGCGGGGCGAGGGCGCCCACCATCAGCTCGTTCTTCGGGTAGAACGCGCGGGCGTCGCCCATCACCTCGGCCACGAGGGCGGGGTCGTTCACCACGTAGATGCCGCGGCGCGAGAAGCCGGGCCAGAAGACAGGCTCCCGATAGGCGGCGCCCGGCAGCAGGGTGATGAGGTCCCGCTCCATGCTGGCGATGGCCCGGAGGAGCGCGCCGGTGGGCGAGGCGGGCCAGGGAGCGGGCGGCCGGTAGAGCGCTTCTGCCACCCGCGCGGCGCCTGGCGCAGCGGGGTCGGGCGGGGGCGGCCTTGCGGCATCATCGGGCACGGTGCGGGCTCCGGGTCGTGGGCGGAACTCATGATCGGCCCCGCCCCCCGGGCTGTCTAGCAGCGAGACGCAACCGTTCGGCGCTGCGTCGTGCCCGTCTTCAGCGGTCGAGCCCGATGTCCCGGCGCTGATGGGCCGGCATGTCGCGGATATGCCGGGCCTCTGCACGCCGAGCCTCGAAGCGCCCGAAGGCCTCCATCGCCGCGAGGATCACGCGGCCGGGATGCGGGATGTGGAAGGGCCGCGCTTCGGGAAGCCATGCGCGGAACGAGCTCAGCGGGGTGTTGAAGCCTTTGGTCGCCATGATCCGTCTCCATGTTCAATCGGCGTCTCGTCGACGTCTTGGAGAGGATCGCCCGCGGGCCCGCGCGGCTCAGCCCGAAGCTTGCGGTCTGCGCTGAACGTGGCGAATTGCAACGCTACCGCAGGGTCTGGAAGAGCCGCATGAAGAGCCTTGTGCGCGGCACGATGCTGTCGATCACCACGTGCTCGTCATGGGTGTGCATGAGCGCGCCCTCGATGCCGATACCGTCGAGCACCGCCGTGTCGCGCGCCACGAAGCTGGCATCCGACCCGCCGCCCGACGCCATGTCCTCGAGCGTGATGCCCAGTTCCTCCGCCAGCCCGCGGGCATGCTCGAAGAGCGCCGCAATGGCGTTCGACTTCGTGAAAGGCGGCCGGTTGAGCCCGCCTTCGAGGGTCAGGGTCACGTCCGGGGTCTCGGGGCGGAGGGAACGGAGCCAGGCATCGGCCTCCGCAAAGGCCTCCTCCGTCTCGACGCGCAGATCGATGCGGCAGCCGGCGCGCTCCGGCACCGTGTTGTCCGTGGTGCCGCCCCAGACGCGGCCAACATTGAAGGTGGTGCCGCTCGTGTAGTCCGTCCGCGCCTCGATCTCGACAATCTTGCGGGCAAGCTCGGCGATGGCGCTGCGGCCGTCCTGATGGTTGCCGCCGGCATGGGCGGCACGGCCATGCGCCTCGAGCCCGTAATGCGCCACGCCCTTGCGGGCCGTCACCGCTTTGCCGCCGTTGCGCGCAGGCTCGGTGCAGAGGATGTAGGCCGCCTCGCGCGCCGCTTCGCGAATGAGCCCTTCGGAGGTTGGCGAGCCGATCTCCTCGTCCGACGTGAGCAGCACGCGCACGGGCAGCGGCGTTTCGGCGCCTGCCTGGTGGAGCGCTTCGAGCGCGCAGAGCGCCATCGCCGCGCCCCCCTTCATGTCCGCGATCCCCGGCCCCCAGGCACGGCCGGCTTCGATGCGGAAGGGCAGAGCCTCGGCCAGCGTGCCGACGGGATGCACCGTGTCGAGATGGCAGAGGACGAGGATGCCCGGCGCATCCGGCGCGGCGCGGCCGGTCCAGGGCAGGCGAATGTGGAGATGGTCGCCTTGGCCGCCCCGTCCCGCCACCCGCTCCAGCACGCCGCCGATGGCTTGGTACTCCGCGCCCGCATGGTCCATCAGCGCGTTGATGCCCGCGACATGGCCCGTGGGCGTCTCGATCTCCACCCAGGCGCGGATGCGCGCGAGGATGGCGTCCACATGCAGCCCGTCGATCGACCCGGCATCATCCATCGCGCTCTCCTTCCCCGGTTCCGCCCTTGCGTGGGTCGCCCCATGCCGACACGATTGCCGCGGCCGGGGCAAGCCCGCCCGGCCGCTCGCCATCCCTTCGCCCGCCCGCAGGAGACCCCAACCATGCCGTTCATTGTTGATCTGCCACAGCGCCAAGGCTCCGGGTGGGGCGCATGAGCGGGCGCGCAGAAGCGGTCGCGTCGGCAGAGGGCCTGGTGGACAGCGGCGCGTTCGAGGCGGCCTTGGCGGCGCTCGTGGCGGTGCCGACCGAGAGCCAGAGGCCCGAGGGCCGGCCCCATGTTGTGCGGTATCTCGGCGAGGTGCTCGGTCCCCGGCTCGAGCGCATGGGGTTCACCTGCCGGCTCCTCGATAACCCCGATCCCAAGGGCACGCCCGTGCTGCTCGCCGAACGGCATGAGAGCGCGGACCTGCCGACGGTGCTCGGCTACGGCCATGCGGATGTGCTGAACGGTATGGAGGAGGCCTGGACGAAGGGCGAAGGCCCCTGGCGCCTCGCGCGGGACGGGGATCGGCTCTACGGCCGCGGCACGGCCGACAACAAGGGCCAGCATCTGATCAACCTTCTGGCGCAGGAGGCGGTGATCGCGGCGCGCGGCCGGCTCGGCTTCAACGCGAAATGGCTGATCGAGGGCGGCGAGGAGACGGGCTCTCCGGGTCTTGAGGCGGTGGTGGTCGCGAACCGGGAGGCCTTCGCGGCGGACGTGCTGATCGGCTCGGATGGGCCGCGGGTGGACCCTGCGCGGCCAACCCTCACGCTCGGCTGCCGCGGTGGCGTGACCTTCGACATGGTGTGCCGGCTGCGGGAGGGCGCGCATCACTCCGGCAACTGGGGCGGGCTGATCCGGGACCCGTCGATCCTGCTCGCCCATGCCATCGCCAGCATCACGGATGCGCGGGGCGATCTGCTGGTGCCGGCATGGCGGGCGCCGGCGCCGTCGGCAGAAATCCGGAGCCTCCTGAACGGCATAGAGCCGACGGGCGGGCCGGCGGTGGAGCCCGGCTGGGGCATTGCGGGGTTGACGCCCGCCGAGCGGGTCTACGCGGCCAACAGCTTTGCCGTGCTGGCGATGACATCTGGCCGGCCGGCGCATCCCGTCAACGCGATCGCGGGGGAGGCGCGGGCCACCTGCCAGCTTCGCTACATTGCCGGCACCGATGCGGCGGGGGTGATCCCGGCGCTGCGGGCGCATCTGGCTGCGCGCGGGCTCGATGCCGTGACCGTGGAGCCGCGTGAGGGGGCGGGGGGCTTCGAGGCCTCGAACACGCCCGTCGATCATCCCTGGGTGGCGCGGATGCGGGCCTCGCTGGAGGAGGGCGGGCATGCGCCGGCGGTGCTGCCGCAGATGGGTGGGTCGATCTGCAACACGCTCTTCACCCACACGCTGGGGATGCCGGCGATCTGGCTGCCGCATTCCTACGTGGGATGCAGCCAGCACGCGCCGGACGAGCATGTGCTCCTGCCCCTTTGCCGGGAGGCATTGGGGCTGATGGCGGGGCTCTACTGGGACATCGGGGCTGCGCGATGAGGGCGCGCATCAAGAGGC
>JBCBHB010000308.1:0-4388 GCA_038526025.1 Pseudomonadota bacterium | reverse complement strand
GGGTGCGTTGGTGATGCCTTCGGGCGGCGCGAGCGGGCTTTCCTCGACCTGCGAAGCGGCCTGCTGTCCGGTCAATTCAACCGCCAACATCATGCCAAGTACCGCCGCCCGCATTGCGCCGCTCATCACCCCTCCGCTCGAGCCAACCGGGCCCTGAACCGCAACCGCACATAGTCCGCTCGCCAGCCCCCGCCAGCATCCTGCAGGGCCGGCGCCGCGCGCTCGGCAATGCGCTTGGCAGCGGCCGCCCGTGCCTCAGGAGCGAGGAGGCCGAGCGCAGGGGCCGCAAGGGTCATCAGCCAGCCCTCCATATCCGTCGGCAGCGGCGTGGGCCGTGGGATGAGGGCGATCTCTTCCACCGCGAAACCGCCGGCTTCGAGGCGCGCGCCGTGCTCTTCCGCAGTCGGGAAATACCACACATCGTGGAGCGTGGTCTCGATCCCGTGGTCCTGCGCGAGGGTGGCGATGATTGCGGTGCGGATGGCGGCGACGTTGCCCATCCCCCCGAATTCCGCCACGAACAGGCCACCGGGGCGGAGCGCGCGGGCGACGCCCTCGATCACCGCGTCAGGCTTCGTCATCCAGTGCAACGCCGCGTTGGAGAAGACAGCGTCGAAGGCATTCTCGAAGGCGAGCGCCTGTCCGTCGGCTGCCTCGACATCCAGAGCGCGCGCACGGGCCGCTGCCAGCATGTCGGCCGAGGCATCGACGCCCGTCACGCGCGCGCCCGCCGCAACCAGCTTCTCGGTCAGCGCGCCGTCTCCGCAGCCGAGATCGAGCACGTCCTTACCGGTAATGTCGCCAAGCAAGGCGAGCACGGGCGCGCCGAGATCGGAGACAAAGCGGGCGTTGTGATCGTAGTCCGCTGCCGACCAGTCACCCCGTTCGTGCGGCGCGCTCACTCGCTGCTGCCCGAGGCGCCATGGATAAAGCTGCCGACCATATCGAGCAGGTTCACGGCGTCCTGCGTGTAGGTGATCTCGTCGCCCTCTTCGAGCATGAACTCGGAGGCGCCGGGCGAGATGGCGATGTAGCTGTCCCCGAGCAGGCTGGCCGATGTGATGCGGGCCGCACTGTCATCGGGCAGCTCGACGCTGGAATCGATGCTGAGCTGCAGCTTTGCGCGGAAGGTCTTCGGGTCGAGCTGCATGCCCGAGATGCTACCGACCTTCACGCCCGCGATGCGCACATCACCGCCCGCAGCCAGGCCATCCGCCTTGCGGAACTCGGCCACATAGGTGGTGCCCCCTGCCCGGCCCAGACCCAGATCGGCCGTGTTCGCGGCGTAGACCACGAAGCCGCCGGCCACGGCGAGGACAACGGCGCCCACGATGCTTTCGGCCATTTTGCCCGACATGTCGCTTACTCCGGCTGCCAGGCTTCATAGTCGCCACGGGTGGGCGCACGCTTCTCTGGCGTGAGCACCGAACCCGGCGGGTGATACGCACCGGCGGTGCCGGTGAGGTTCGGGATATGGGGGCGCTCCCAGTCATGCACCGGCAAGGGCTCCTCCGAGGGCGGCTTCTCGAAGGTATGATGCAGCCAGCCATGCCAGTCGGGCGATACACGGCTGGCCTCCGCCTCGCCGTTATAGATCACCCAGCGGCGCTTGCCGTCCTCGGTCTGGTAGAACTTGTTGCCGATCTCGTCCTGCCCCACGAGCTGGCCGTGGCGGTTGGTGTAGATCCGGGTGCCGATCGTCTGACCGTTCCACCAGGTGACGAGCTCACGTGCCCATTCGAGAAGCGTCATCCCGCGCCCTCCATGTCTCTATTCGCGGGCACTATGGCGACTGGTCCGGGCAGCGTCCAGCCACACCGTTCGCATACAATCCGAGGTTTCGGAGCATCTCGGATCGATACCTGATGCATACACGTGACATTGACCTTACGTTCGCGTCAACTTTCTGACCCGACCGGTAAGATTGTTACTTGCACAAAAGCGTCACATGCCGGAGCAACGTTCACGAAGAACAGCGGCAGAATCACACAACTGCCTAGTATGAACGAGGAAACGCCTATGCAGACTGCAGCATTGCGGTGCCTATCGGGCTGTGCGGTTGCCGCCCTTACTGTATCCGCCGGCCCGGCCTGGGGCGGCGCTTTTCAACTTAATGAGCGTTCCGCGAAAAGTCAGGGCATGTCCTTCGCGGACAGTGTATCGGGCGCCAAGGACCCGAGTTATTCGAGCTTCAACCCTGCTGCGCTCGGCAAGGTGGAAGGCTTCCAGGCGTCGGGCAACGCCTCGGGCGTGTTCCCGATCAGCGACGGTTCGACCACCAGCGCCGTGCTGAACGGACAGCCGGTGCCCCCGGGCGCCCTGCCCTCCTCCGTGGCGCTCGACACGAACGCGGACCGCTCGGGCTTCGTGCCAGCATCGGCCTTTGGCTACCGGATTAACGAAGACATCGCGATCGGCATTTCGTTCTTCGCGCCCTTCGGCCTCTCGACCGAGAACCCGGACAACTTCATCGGCGCGGCGGACGGCATTCAGTCGAACGTGCTGACGGTGAATATCGCGCCCACCGTGGCGTGGAACGTGACCGAGAACTTCTCGGTCGGCGCCTCGCTCGATCTCCTTTTCGTCGACGCCCGCCTGACGAGTTCCGCGCTTGCGCTCGATGGTTCGAACACGAGCGTCAGCTTCTCGGTCGGTGGGCTTTGGGAGCCGATCGAGGGGACGCAGATCGGTGTGGCGTACCACCACCACCACAAGGACATCGAGGTCGACTCGACCGCGCGCTTTACGGAGCTCGCACCGTTCCCGCTGAGCACGACCGCGGGCACGACCTTCCCGTCGACCGTGACGGCCTCACTGCCGGGCACGGCGCAGATCGGCCTCACGCAGCGGATCACCGACAAGCTCAGCGCCAGCGTCGAGGCCCGCTACATCACCTGGTCGGTCTTCGAGGATATCCGCACCGAAGTGCCGGCGCTGGGCGTCGATGTCTCGGACCCGCAGAACTACGAAGACGCGTTCTTCGTGGCTGTTGGCGCGGAGTACGACGTGAACGAAACCACGGCGGTGCGTTTCGGCATGGCGTATGACGATTCGCCGACTGTCGACACCACGGGTATTGCGGAGGAGGATCTGGGCCGCACGGTGCGCGTGCCCGATGCGGACCGGCTCTGGTTCTCCGTCGGCGCCAGCCATCGCATGGACTTCTTCGGCTTCGATACCGAGCTCGACGTGGCCTACAGCTACCTGCTCGCGCTCGAGAACCCGGAAGTCGTGCTCCGCTCCGGCCCCTTCGCCGGCAGCACGATCGAGTATGACGGCGGCGCGCATATCTTCAGCGTCGGCGGCACGATCCGCTTCTGAGGCGGCAAGAAGCAGCACGGTGGTCCCCTTAGCGGGTCCACCGAGAGCGAGCTTCTTGAAGGCCTCGGGAAAGCGGCTTGGCGTTTCTCGTTGGTTCTGTGGAAGCCCCGGCCCTGCGCCGGGGTTTTCGCGTTCACTGGCACGTCAAAGGACCGGGATGTCGCCCTTGCGCCGTTCCTCGCGGAAGGCTTCCGCATGGTCCGCGAGGCGCCCCTCTGCAATGGCGCGGCGTAGGCCTGCCATCATCTCCTGATAGAAATGCAGGTTGTGCCAGGTCAGGAGCATGGCGGCGATGATCTCGTTCGACTTTGCGACGTGGTGGAGATAGGCGCGGCTGTAGCCCGTGCAGCAGGGGCAGCGGCACTCTTCGTCGAGCGGGCGGGGATCGTCCCGGTGCCGGGCGTTGCGGATGTTCACATCTCCCCGCCGCGTGAAGGCTTGGCCCGTACGGCCCGAGCGGGTGGGGAGCACGCAGTCGAACATATCCACGCCGCGCTCGACCGCGCCGACGATGTCCTCCGGTTTGCCCACACCCATGAGGTAGCGCGGCCGATCCTCCGGCAGCATACCCGGCGCGTAGTCGAGCACGCCGAACATGAGCTCCTGCCCCTCCCCGACCGCGAGGCCGCCGATGGCATAGCCCTCGAAGCCGATGGCAGTAAGCGCCTCGGCCGACGTTGCGCGGAGGTCCGGGTAGATCGAGCCCTGCTGGATGCCGAAGAGAGCATGGCCCGGACGGGTGCCGAAGGCGTCGCGGCTCCGCGCTGCCCATCTCATGGAAAGCTCCATGGATGTCTTCGCCGTTGCCTCGTCCGCCGGCCATGGCGTGCATTCGTCGAACGCCATCACGATGTCGGACCCTAGGAGCCGCTGGATCTCCATCGAGCTTTCGGGCGAGAGCATGTGGCGCGACCCGTCGATATGGCTCGCGAAGCTGACGCCCTCCTCGGTGAGCTTGCGGAGGGCGGCGAGGCTCATGACCTGAAAGCCGCCGCTATCGGTGAGGATCGGCCCGCCCCAGTTCATGAACTTGTGGAGGCCGCCGAGGGAGGCGATGCGCTCGGCGC
>JBCBHB010000307.1:0-4390 GCA_038526025.1 Pseudomonadota bacterium | reverse complement strand
GGGCCGCGCCGCCTGGCGCCCCCTCGAACTCGGGGCAACCGCTGCCGGCGCCGTGGAGGTGCTGGCGGGCCTGGCGGGTGGCGAGACCATCCTCAGCGGCGACCGGCTCTATGCCGGCATGCGTGTGGCGCTTCCGCAATGAACCTCGCCGTCAAGGATATCCGCCACACGCTGCCTCGGTTCATGATCACGCTGCTCGGCGTCGGCCTGCTGATCACCGCCAGCATGGGCATGCTCGGCCTCTATCGCGGCATCGTGCAGGACGCGACGCTGCTGATCGAGGAGATCGGGACCGATTACTGGGTGGTCCAGGGCGGCCGCGCGGGCCCCTTCGCCGAACCCTCCGTCGTGTCCTCGTCCATGGACCGTCGTGTCGCCGGGCTCGACGGCGTCACCCGCGTCCGCCGCTTCATGCAGTCCGACCAGCAGATCGTGCACAAGGGCAAGCAGCACCGCGCAACCGTCGTCGCGATCGATTGGCCGACCGATAACGGGGAATGGCTGCACCTCGTCGAGGGTCGCACCCTTGCCCAGGGCCGCCACGAGGTCGTCGCCGATGAAAGCCTCGGCTTCGAGATCGGGGATCGCATCCAGCTCGCGCGCGACCGTTACGAAGTTGTCGGCCTCACGCGGGACATGATCAGCGGCATGGGCGACGGGCTGCTCTTCGTCACCGTGAACGACGCGCTCGACATCGCGCGCCGCAAGGCCAATGAGGAGATCCTGCTCGCGCGGGAGGAGACCGGGCTGGACCGGGTCTTCGCCGACAGCAAGATCGCCGCCATCCTCGTCGATCTGGAGCCGGGCGCGGACGAAGCAGCGCTGCGCGAGGCGGTGCTGAGCTGGGGGGACGCGAACATCCTCTCCTCCGCCGAGCAGAACGACCTGTTCCTGAACCAGCGCCTCTGGCGCCTGCGTGTCCAGGTGCTGGCTTTCACCGCCGTGCTGATGGTGGTGATGACGATCGTCGTCTCGCTCATCGTCTACACCATGACACTCGAGAAGCTGCACCAGATCAGCCTTCTCAAGCTCATCGGCGCCCGCAACCGGCTGATCTTCGGCATGATCATCCAGCAGGCCGTGATCATCGGGCTCGGCGGCTATGTCGTCGGCGTGGCCCTCGCCCATGTCATCTTCCCGTTCTTCCCGCGCCGCGTGGTGCTCGACCCGTCCGACATGGGGCTGATGCTCATCGTCGTCCTGCTCGTGGGCCTCCTCGCCGCACAGCTCGGCATCGCCCGCGCCATGAAAGCCAAGCCACAGGATGTCCTCTCATGACCCAGCTTCTCTCGATCACCGGTGCCGCGAAGTACTACCAGAGCGGGGAGAGCATGGTCCGCGCGCTCGACGGCGTCTCGCTCGACATCCATGCAGGTGAGCTCGTCGCCATCATGGGTCCGTCGGGCTCGGGCAAGAGCACCTTCCTGCTCATCGCGGGGCTGATCGATAAGCCCACCCGGGGCGAGGTCTCCTTCGCGGGCCGGCCGATGTCGTCGCCGGAAGCGGATCTCGACAAGCTGCGGGACTTTCGCCGCCGGAACATCGGCTTCGTCTTCCAGCGGCCGAACCTCATCCCCTTCCTCACGGCGGCGGAGAACGTGGCACTCGCCATGGAGATGGACGACGTGGCCCCGGACGATGCCCACGCGCATGCGGTCACGCTGCTCGAAGCGCTCGATCTCGGCCACCGCATCGCCAACCGCCCCGCCAAGCTTTCGGGCGGGGAGCAACAGCGTGTGTCCATCGCCCGCGCGTTGGCGAACGACCCGCGGCTGATCCTGGCGGACGAACCGACCGCCTCGCTCGACAGCGTGCGGGGGCGCCAGGCGGTCACGGTGCTCCGGCGGATCGCGGATGAACGGGGCACCGCCGTCGCCGTCGTCACCCACGACGCCCGCTATCTCGACCTCTTCGACCGCGTGATCGCGTTCGAGGATGGCCGCATCGTGAGCGCCGACCAGCCGATGCAGCTCGGAGCGGCCTGAGCCCGCCTCACCCGCGCGGCAGCGTCATCTCCGGGTCGTAGCGCGCAGGGTCCACCACCCTCGCGGGCAGCCGTTCGCCCAGCACCAGCACGTCGAGCGCCGGCAACTCCTCGGGCCCCCGCCCGTTCGGCGCGTGCTCGGGCGCCACGAAGGCCATGGCCAGGTTCTCGCCCACCCGGTGCCCCCAGGCAGCCGAGGTCACCGTCCCCACCACCGCTTCGCCCGAGAGCACGCTGTCGCCAGGATGGGCGGGCGCCGCCGCGCTCTCGATCTTGAGCGTTACGAAGCGGCGGCGCATCGGCTGGTTCCGCTTGGCCTTCAGCGCCGCCTTGCCCGGAAAGTCCACCGGCTTCTCGAGGTTCACGAACCGCTCCAGCCCGCTTTCGAACGGGTCGAACTCGGTGATGAGGTCGGCCTTCCAGTGCCGGAACCCCTTCTCGATCCGCATCGCCTCCACCGCATGCAGCCCGAAATGCGCAAGCCCGTGCGGCGCGCCCGCGGCCAGGATCGCGCGATAGGCCGCCTCCGCCTGTGCGATCGGCACGTGGATCTCGTAGGCAAGCTCGCCGGAGAAGCTGACGGACATCGCCACGCAGCCCACATGCCCCACATGCACCCGCCGCGCCGAAAGCCACGGAAACGCCGCCGCCGACCAGTCGGTCCGCGGTGCCGCCGCTGCCATGATCGCTCGCGCCCTCGGCCCCGCGACAACGAGGATGGTGTGCGTCTCCGTCAGCGCCTCGAGCCTCACAGAGCCGTCCTCGGGCAGGCGCCGGGTGAGCCAGTCCCAATCGTGCCACTCGGCAGCGGCGGCCGAGCCGAACCACACGGTCTCCTCATCCAGCACCGCCACCGTCGCCTCACCGGCCACGTTGCCATGCTCGCTGAGGAAGTAGCAGAGACCCACCTTGGCGGCCCGCTTCGGCACGCGCCCGGCCATCAGCCCGTCGAGCCAGTCCCGCCCGCCGGCCCCATGCACCCCGATGCGCCCGAAGCCCGAGACCTCCATGATGCCCGCACGCGTGCGCACGGCCTCAACCTCGGCGGCCACCACCTCGTGGCTCGCGCACCAGCGGAAACTATGGGTCTCCTCGAATGCCGGCGTCGGCTTGTAGAAGAGCGCCCGCTCCCAGCCGTTCACCACGCCGAACTCCGCGCCCGCCGCCGAGAGCAATGGCGTCACCGGCGTCGTCCGCGCCGGCCGGCCCGCGGGCCTGAACTCGTGCGGCATGTGGAAGCGGAACTCGTTCTGATAGTCCTCGATCGCCTTCAGCGCCGTCCACTCCACCGTGGCATGCCGGGCGAACCGCCGCGGATCGAGCGCCCAGGTGTCGTAACAGGCCTCGCCATGCACGATCATCTGCGCGAGCAGCCAGCCATGCCCGCCGCCCTCGCCCAGCCCCGCGCGGAGGCCCGTGATGCACCAGGCATTGAGCTTGCCCGGGACCGGCCCCACCAGCGGCACGCCATCGGGCGTGTAGGTGATCGGCCCGTTGATGATCGTGTGGATCCCCGTCTCGCCGAGGCAGGGCAGCCGCGCCATCGCCTCCTCCAGCGTCGGCAGCACACGCTCCGCGTCGTTCGGGCAGAGCGCGTTGGTGAAGCCCGGGTCGACCCCGTCGAGCCCCCAGGTCCGGCAGTCCTGCTCGTAGAACCCCACAAGCAGCCCCTTCTTCTCCTGCCGGCTGTAGAAATCCGCATGGGGGCAGCGGATCAGCGGGACGCGATGGTCCAGCGCCTCGATCGCCGCGATGGGCTCGGTCAGGAAGTACTGGTGCTCCATCGAGGCGACCGGGTGCTCCACCCCCATCATCGCGCCGATCTCGTTGCACCGGTATCCGCCGGCGTTCACCACATGCTCCGCATGGATGTCGCCCTTGGTGGTATGGACGATCCATTCCCCGCCCGGCTTCTGCGTGAGCCCGGTGACGGGGGTGTGCCGGTGCACTTCCGCGCCGCGCTTGCGCGCCCGCCGGGCCAGCGCCTGGCAAAGCTGCGCGGGGTCGATGTCCCCGTCCATCGGGTCCCAGAGCGCGCCCATCAGGTTATCGGTGCTGATGAGCGGGTGCCGACGCCCCGCCTCCTCGGCATCGATCAGCTCGAACGCCACGCCCATGCCCTTCGCCATGGACTGGAAGTGCCGGTAGCCGTCGAGATGGTCCTGCTTGGTCGCGAGCCTCAGCCCCCCGTCCCCGTGGTGGTAGTTGATGGGATAGTCAGGGTCGTTGGCCAGCTCCTGGTAGAGCTTGATGGAGTGCGTCTTGAGGCCGACCATCACCTGGATCGCCCCGAAATTCGTCACCTGCGCGGCGGAATGCCAGGTGGTGCCGGAGGTCAGCTCGTCCCGTTCCAGAAGGACCACATCGCTCCACCCCTCCTGGGTCAGATGATAGAGCGCGGAACAG
>JBCBHB010000306.1:0-4411 GCA_038526025.1 Pseudomonadota bacterium | reverse complement strand
GGCCAGACGTGCCGCAACCGCCCTCGCGGGCGGGGCGCTGGATGGTCTGGTCAGGACGCTTGCCAATGAAGCGCCGGCGCTCCAGGCGCGGCTGGTCCGAACGGCGGATGAAGCGGGCGCGATAGCGGCGATCGCGGGCGGGCGCTGCCCTGGCGCCGAGAGGTTGCTCAGCTGGAATGCCCAAGGCTGGTCGGCGCTAAGGCTGAGCCGCGCGCCCCTCGTGTCTCCCGGGGCCGCAAGCCGACTTGCGACACGCCGGCAGGGCGCGCTCGACAGCCTGCATTGGGAGGCCGCGGCCATGCCGTCTCCCGGGCCCGGGGAGGTGCTTATCAGGGTCGATGCCGTCGGCCTGAACTTCCGCGATGTGATGTGGGCGCAGCGACGTCTCCCCGCCGAAGCGCTGGAGCTTGGTCATGCAGGCGCCACGCTCGGTATGGAATGCAGCGGTGTGGTCTTGGCCATCGGGCCTGAAGGAACAGAGCGGGCGGGTGAGCCGGCGCCGGTATCGGCGGAGGCGGACGGGCTGAAACCCGGGGACCGCGTGCTGGCTCTCGCCTCCGGCGCTTTCGCCACGCATCTCGCGGTGGATCGTCGCTTCGTCGTGCCCCTGCCCAAAGGTCTGGACACGGCGGCCGCGGCGGCGATCGCCGTAACCGGGCTCACGGCGCGCTATGCGCTCGATAGGTTGGCCGGCCTCGAGGAAGGGGAGACGCTGTTGCTCCATGGCGCCGCCGGCGGCGTTGGGCTCGCGGCGCTGGCCCTTGCCTGCCGGCGGGGCGCACGGGTGATCGCGAGCGCGGGCAGCCCTGCGAAGCGCCGGCTCGTCGAAGCGCTCGGTGCGGACGGTGTCGTGGACAGCCGTAGTCCCAGTTTTGCCGACGCGGTCATGGCGCTCACGGACGGGCGTGGCTGCGACGTCGTGCTGAACAGCCTGGCCGGGGAGGCGCAGCGCCGCAGTCTCCGCTGCCTCGCGCCGTTCGGCCGGTTCGTCGAGATCGGCAAGCGCGACATCTTCGAGAGCGGCACCCTCCCGCTGCGCCCCTTCGCGCGCAATCTGAGCTTCTTCTCCTTCGATGCGGATCAGCTGCTGGAGGCGCGGCCCTCGGCGGTGGCGGCGCTCCTGCGTGAGACGGTTGCGGACCATGCGAGCGGCCGCGTTCCCCTGCCGCCCCTGACGGTAATGGACGCGGGATCGGCGCCAGAAGCCTTCCGCCTGCTGCAGGGGGGCGGCCATATCGGCAAGGTCGTGCTGCGCACACCCGTGGCAGACCACGCCCACGGGAAAGCCGGGAAGCCGGTGTGTGCCCGACCGGCGGGCATGGCCCAACCGCCCGCCGCCACGCGAGCGACGACGGCCGACCGGGCCGGTGGTGACTGGCTGATCCTCGGCGGCACCGGGGGGCTGGGCTTGGCGATCGCGCGCCGCCTGGCGGATCGCGGGGCCCGTCGGCTCTGGCTCGTGGGTCGGCGCGCGGCGCCGGACGCGGCCGGCATGCGGGCGATCGAGACGTTGCAGGAGATGGGCGCCGAACCGATCCGCCGCGCCGTCGATGCCAGTGACGCCGATGCTCTCGACGGCCTGATGGCAGAGATCTGCGCCGCCCCGCGGCCCGAGGGTGCCCCGCCGCTTGAGGGCGTCGTGCACGCGGCAATGGTGCTCGACGACGCGCCCCTGACGGCCATGGCTCCGGACCGTGTGGCGGCAGTGCTCGCGGCGAAGACGGACACGGCCCTGTTGCTCGACCGGGCGACCCGGCCTCTCGCCCCGCGGCACTTCGTGCTGCTCGGCTCGATTGCCGCGCGAATCGGCAATCCGGGCCAGGCTGCCTATGCCGCGGCGAACACCGGTCTCGAGGCCTTGGCTGCCTGGCGCCGGACGCAGGGTCTCCCCGCGGTCGCCCTCGCGCTCGGCCCGGTGGACGATGCGGGCCATCTGGCCGAGACGCCGGAACGCCGGGCACGGATCCGGCGCGCAATGGCTGAGACGTTCGGAAGCCGGTTGTTGAAGCGCGCGGAGGTGCTGGCGGCGTTCGACGCCGTGCTCGACGATCCCGCTCCATCCGTCTCCCCTTCGGTGATGCCGGCCGCAGCGGTCGTCGATGCCCGGAGCCTGCCGCTCGCGGGCCTGCCGATGTTCTCCGCCATCGTGCGCCCGGTGGGCTCCGACGGGGATGAACCTCTTCCCGTGCGTGCCGAGGCCGCCGATCTGACGGGGCTCTCGCCCGCCGAGGCACAGGCTGCGGTTGTCGCGATCCTTCGTGCGGCGCTCGCGCGCATCCTACGCATGCCGCAGGGAGAGATTGCGGCGGAGCGCCCCTTGGCCGAGCTTGGTCTCGACAGCCTGATGGCGCTCGACCTCAAGTCCACTCTCGAGGACCAGCATGGCTTTGCCGTCCCCGTGGCGGCGATAGGGCCTGAGACCACGCTCACCGGTCTTGCCCAAGTGCTGGCGGCGCTTGCCGTTTCGCGCGATCCCGACGTCGAGGCCGCACGAGAGGTGCCCGGCGAAGCTGACGCCGTGACGGGTGATTTGAATGCCGCGCCGGGCGTGGTGGCAGACGCATCGGGTGCGGATGCGGCGCTGGCCGATACGCTCTCGGCCGCGCATGCGGCAGGGTTACCGGCCGAGCTCCGCGGGGAGCTTGCAAGGCGGCTTTCGGCGCCAACGCTCGTCCCCTCCCCCTCGGCCGATCGCGCGAGCCCTAGGCCACATCCGCCCGTTGAACGGGAGGCTGCACGATGAGCAACGACGGGACCACGCGCGCCACCAGCCTCGGCGGTGAGGGTGCCCCCTTGCGGCCGGAGCACAGGGAAGCAGCCGACCTTGCGCCGACCGCCGCCCAGCCCGCCGCAGACCCGTTGATGGACCGCCTGCGTGCCCGGCGCCGCCGGCCGATGCCGGGCCCCAGCGCATCAGCGCCGGCCATGGCCGATGGAGGCCCCGCCGCGCGGCCGGCCGGGCAGCGCCAGGGTGCCCCTCAGCTGGCGACCAAGCAGGAAAGCGACTTCGACACGCTGCCGGAGGTCCGCGCGCTGTCGCTGCAGCGGGACGCGCTTGGCCTGATGGGTCTCGCGCCCCCCTTCTTCCGGCGCGTCGATGGCCCGCCGCTTCCTGCAACGCGGGTCGAAGGCCGAGAGAGCATCCGGTTCACGAGCTACGACTATCTCGGCCTGAACAGCCACGAGGCCGTTCGGGAGGCTGCGGCAGCGGCCATCCGGGCGCAGGGTGTCTCCGCAGGGGCAAGCCGGCTGGTCGGTGGCGAGCGGGCGGCGCAAGGCGCGCTGGAGGCGGCGCTAGCTGCCCATTACGAGGCCGAGGACGCGGTGGTGATGGTCTCTGGGCACGCAACGAACGTCACAACCATCGGCACCCTGCTGGGCCCGGAAGACCTCGTTCTGCTCGACAGCCTCGGCCACAATTCAAGCTTCGAGGGTGCCCGCCTTTCCGGGGCGACGCGGCGGATCTTTCCGCACAACGATCTGGACCAGCTGGAGGCGCTGCTCGCCGCCGAGCGGGCGCGACACCGCCGGGCGCTGGTGGTGGTCGAGGGGCTCTACTCCATGGACGGGGACAGTCCGGACCTCGCCCGCCTGATGACGATCAAGGAGCGTTTCGGTGCCTGGTTGATGGTCGACGAGGCCCATGCGCTCGGGGTGTGCGGCGAGACGGGGCGCGGGCTCTTCGAGGCCCAGGGGGTGGATCCCGGTGCCGTCGACATCTGGATGGGCACGCTCTCGAAGACCCTGGCCTCCTGCGGCGGCTACATCGCCGGCAGCGCCGCGCTGGTAAGCCTGCTGCGGTATCGAGCGCCGGGCTTCGTGTTCTCCGTCGGGCTGGCGCCGGCACTGGCTGCTGCGGCGCTGGCTGCCTTTCAGGCGATGCACCGAGAGCCCGGAAGGGTCGGGCGGCTCGTGTCCAACGGTCGGCGGTTGCGGGAGCGGGCGCGTGCCGCCGGTCTCGACACGGGGACCAGCACCGGGCTTGCGGTCACGCCTGTCGTGATCGGAGACAGCCTGAAGACGGTGGCGCTCTCGAACCAGCTCGCCGAGGCGGGTTTCGAGGTGGCGCCGATCGTGCACCCCGCGGTGCCGGAGCGTGCGGCGCGGCTGCGGTTCTTCGTGACCGCCGAGCACACGGCGGCGCAGATCGACGCCGCGATTGCGGAAACCGCTCGGCTGGCTGCCGGGCTGGACGCGTGGAAGGAGGCGGCGGTGCAGGCCGCTGCCGCGCGCGCCCGGGCGTGACGCGCGCTGCCAACCTTCCGCAACCCACGCTAGCCCGCGCCGCCTGCTTTCGACACGGCGGGACGAGTGGTGGACGCGCCTGCCTCTTCGCGCTCCTCCGGTGCGATGCTCGCAGCGAAGGGGCGGATGGCGAGATCGGAGAGCGCGCGCCTGCCGCCCGCGCTCT
>JBCBHB010000305.1:0-4414 GCA_038526025.1 Pseudomonadota bacterium | reverse complement strand
CTTCACCGCTTCCCTCGGCCTGATGGCGGTGTTCCTGGTGGACTTCATCGACATGGTCTTCATCTCCATGCTCGGCAACGCAGCCCTCGCCGCGGCGGTCGGCTACGCGGGGGCGATCCTGTTCTTCACCACCTCCGTCAGCATCGGCATCGCCATCGCGACGGCAGCGCTGACCGCCCGGGCCCTGGGCGCCGGGGACGAGGAGCGCGCCCGGCGGGAGGGGACCCACGCGATGGTGTTCGGCGTTGCCTTCTCCGTGTTCGTGGCGGCCCTCGTCTGGCTCAACCTCCGCCCGCTGGTCGAGCTTGTGGGCGCGCGGGACGAAACGGCGGAGCTCGCGGTCGGCTATCTTGCCATCATCGTGCCCTCCATGCCCATCCTTGTGGTCGCCATGGCGGGCGGCGCGGTGCTGCGGGCCCACGGGGCGGCGCGGGCCTCGATGATCTCCACCGTGGGGGGCGCGGTGGTCAACGCGGTGCTCGACCCGATCCTCATCTTCGGCATGGGCCTCGAATTGCAGGGGGCCGCCATCGCCTCGGTCCTCGCCCGGATCACCATCCTCGTGCTCGCGCTCCGGCCCATCTACCGGGACTATGGCGGCCTCGCCCCGGTGCGCATCGGCGCCGCCTTCGCCGACCTGCGCAAGATCACGGAGCTTGCCTTCCCCGCCATGCTCACCAACATCGCGACGCCCATCGGGGCGGCCTATGTAACGCGGGAGATGGCACAGTTCGGCGAGGATGCGGTGGCGGGCATGGCCATTGTCGGGCGGATGACGCCGGTCGCCTTCGCCGTGATCTTCGCCCTGTCCGGCGCCATCGGCCCGATCATCGGGCAGAATTTCGGCGCGGCAAAGCACGACCGGGTGCGCGATGCCTTCCGGGAAGGGGTGATGTTCGTCGCCGCCTACGTGGCCGTCGCGGCCCTCCTTCTCTACCTGCTGCGCGCGCCGCTCGCCGGCTTCTTCGAGGCCGAGGGGGTCACACGGACGCTCATCTACCTCTTCTGCGGCCCGCTCGCCCTCCTGTGGTTCTTCAACGGGGTGATCTTCGTCAGCAACGCGGCCTTCAACAATCTCGGCCACCCGTTCTACTCCACCATGATCAACTGGGGGCGCAACACACTGGGCACCATCCCCTTCGTCTGGCTGGGGGCGGAGTTTTACGGGGCCGCCGGGGTGCTCATTGGTCAGATGGCCGGCGGAGTGGTCTTCGCACTTCTGGCCTGGTGGCTCTCGCTGCGGGTCATCGCGCAGGGTCAGGCGGGCCCGGGAGAGGTACGCTTGCCGCCCATGCACGTGCGCCTCATTCAGCTCATGGGCCGCAACCGCTGAGCCACCCGGGGCAAAGGCTGGCCCTTCTTCTGGCCCCAAATATCCCCGCCGGAGGCTCCCGCCCCCTCAACCGGTACCTTCGGCCCGAACCGTGCGCACCAGAGTTGCCAAAGGCGCGGGAAGGGGGGTGGGTGGGGCCACCGCCCGTCAGGGCAGATCCCGCAAGGGGCAAGGGGGCGTGCGGCCCGGTCTCTAGAAGTCCCGGCTCCAGGTCAGGCCGATGGAATTGCCCTCGGTGACCGAGGCGCGGCCCTGAATCTTCACGCTCCGGGTCACGTCGATCTCGATCTTGATCGCGCTGTCGTTCGACCCGTCGAGCCGCTGCTCCGCGGCCACATAGACCCCTTCCGCCAGGGTCTGACCGACGGTGACCTGCGCGGCCTCCCCGTCCTGGGCCTGGTCGATCTGAAGCACGTCGACGCCCAGCGCACCCCGCGCCACGTCGAGCGGTCCCGCATTGCCGGACAGGAGCGTGGCGAGGCCCGAGGCCAGTGCGAGCGTCTGCCCGGGCGACAGGGACTGCTGGGAGCGGCCGAAAAGGATGCGCGGCATCACCTCCTCTTCCGGCAATGCGGGCCGGGAGGAGAAGTTGATCTGCGGATTGTCCGCCCGTCCGGAGATGCGGATGAGGCCGGTCAGTTCATCCTCCTCCCGCTGAAAGCGGAGGTCGAGACTCGGCAGCAGGTTGGTGCCACCGCCAAACGCGACCACGCCGCGGGTGAACTCGAAACGTTTGCCGATCAGCACGAAGCTGCCGCGCAACCGCTCGATCCGACCGCTCAACCGCGGGTCCGCGGTGGTGCCGGTCACGTCGAGATTGACCGCCCATTCGGAATCAAGGCCCCGCCCCCGGGCAAAGATCCCGTCGCTGCCCCGGATCTTGAGGTCGAGGCGGACGTTCGATGAGCCTTCGTCCCCCTCAACGATCACCGGCTCGCCCTTCACCCGCACCTCGCCCAGGCTCGCGATCTGCGGCCCGCCGTTGGCGACCAGCCGGATCTCCGCCCGGTCGATGTTGATGTCGCCGGAGATGAGCAGGTCCTCGGGCGTACCGCGCAGGGCGATGCTGCCGCTGGTCTGCACCGTCGCATCGTCGCGCCGGACCAGAACCGCCTCCTCGATCCGGATGTCGGAGACGATGTCAAAGCCCCGCTCGATCGCGTTGATCTGCATGGTCCCGTCGACCCGCCCGTCCCCGCCATCGCTCGCGGATAGGGACAGGAGCAGGTCGGAGACGCTGTTGACCTCCGTCGCGATCTCCACATCCGTCAGGATCACGCCCGCGTCGAGGTTCTCGTACCGCCCGTTGGTCAGATCGATCCGCCCCTCGAACTTGGGCGATCCGGCCGCGCCGGAGATGCCGATATCGATGATGGTCTCGCCGGAAAGAACGTGGCCGTCGAGCGGGACCGCGGCCCAGAGCGGGCGGATCTCTCCGGCCCAGGCAATCTTTCCGTCGATCTCCCCTCCCCGCGCGACCTGGGGCACCGGGCTGTTGCTGCCCGGGCGCAGGGGCAGGGTCGCGCTGACGGTGATCGGATCGCCGAAATCGCCTTCGAGGCGGGACTCGACGGTCGCGGTGCGGCCGTCCCAGCTTCCCTCTGTGCTGAGCCGCAGGAGGCCGACGCCCGCGGGCACGCCTTCCGCCAGCAGGTTGGACATGTCGGCGAAGAACTCCGCCTCCGCCCGCCCGGGCCGCGTGTCGAAGGTCGCGTTGGCGGTCAGCAGGCCCTGCTCCAGCGGCAGGTCCGCGAGCCCCTGGAAGAGCTGGAGGTCGAGCCCGGCCAGGACCGCCGATCCCCAGACCCCGTTTGACTGATGGGAGGCATCCAGGGCGATGCGCCCACCACGGGAGGTCGTGAGCTCCAGCCCCTGGATCCGGGTCCGCCCGCCCGCATGGGCGAGCCGGGCGGGCGCGAGGAGCTGCACCACCTCCTCCCGAAAAAGCAGCGCGAGCTGGCTGAGCTCGACCGCGACCGTGTCCCCGCGCCGGGCCACGGTGGCGGCAAGGTCGAACTCCGCATCCTCGCGGAACGCGGTGCCGTCAGCATCGACAGTGACGCGCATCCGCTCCGGCGGGCCGGAAACGGACGCCTTGATCCGGTCGAGCACGAGATTGTCCACCGGCGCCAGCGTCGACGCGTCCAGGGTGGCGGAGACGTTGGGGGACGCGCCGTAGGCGTCCCGCACGTCGCCCTGCACCGCCGCCTCACCGATGAAGACGCCCATGGCCGTGGCCTGGGCGAGCGCGAGGTCGAGCGTGATCCGCTGCTTCCCGCCCTCATAGGCGAAGCGTGCCGCCCCGGCAGCGCCACCCCGCATGCCGAGCGACGGATCGACGAGGGCGCCAAC
The DNA here is from genome assembly GCA_038526025.1 of Pseudomonadota bacterium. GTDB lineage: Bacteria > Pseudomonadota > Alphaproteobacteria > Rhodobacterales > Rhodobacteraceae > Thermohalobaculum. The sequence goes on along the minus strand of JBCBHB010000305.1, from coordinate 729 downwards.
CCGGCGCAGATCCCCTTCGATCAGGCGCAGATCACCGGCGAGGAACGGGGGCGCGTTGTCCTGCAGGTCGATGACGAGATCCGCGGCGGTGGAAAATCCGAAGATCTCTCCGGAAAAATCCTGCACCTCGATGGTCGGGCCGTCGATGCGGAAGCCCGTGCGGAAATCCGCGCCGTCGAGCATCCCGCCAATGGCAGCGAGGGCGACGGTACCCTCGGTCACCGCATCGATGCGCACATCGTGACTGAGGGCGATGTCGCCGAAGCTCTGCCCCTCCCGCGCCGCACCGTCGAGGGTGAGCGCCCCGGTCAGGGTGATCGGATCGCGGCTCTGGGTCCGGGTGACCCGGCCCTGCCCGTCGAACCGGCCCGACAGGTCCTGATCGTACTGCCGGGCGAGCGGCGCGAGGTTCGGGGTCTGCAGATCGTAGGCGAGGTCGAGCTGCGCGCCATCGGTCGTCGCTGTGCCATCGAGGCGAACGGTGAGCTGGCGGGAGACGAGGGACGCCTCCTCCACCGTCACCGCGTCGCCCTCGACGGCGACATCGACGCTGAGGTCCGCGCGGCCGAGGAGGCGCGGCGGGATCCGGTCCGCCCGCATCCGCTCCGCGGTGCCCGACACTTTCAGATGCCGCCGCTCCCCTTCCTCCCGGGCCGACGCGGTGAAGGCGAAGGCGCCGAGATCGACGAACTCCGAGCGGATGCCGGCGACCGCGCCGCTCAGATCCGC
>JBCBHB010000304.1:1631-4416 GCA_038526025.1 Pseudomonadota bacterium | reverse complement strand
CTCATCCATGATGACTGCACCGCCCGCCCCTTCCGCGGTGGCGGCCGGCAGCGTCTCGGCAGAACCAGGCGGGAGCGCCGCCGGGATCGCCGCCGCAGCGACGGCCGCCACGGCAGGGTCGACGACCGGCGCGGCATCCGGCGACGGCTCTTGCATGGGCGTCTCGGCGACCGCGTCGTCCATCGGTGCATCGCTGCCGGCAGGCATCGTGGCCGCGATCTCTTCCTCCGCCGCGCCCTCCTCGGCGGCGAAGGCTTCGGGCTGCGTATCCCCGCCCGCGAAAGCGTCCGTCGGAACCGGATCGACCTGGTTCTCCGTAAGCGCATCCACCGCTTCGGGCAGCGCATCATCGGCGGCGAAGTCAGGCTCCAGAGCCGCCTCCGGCTCCAGCGCGGCGTCTTCCGCACGCTCAGGCTCGGGCACCGGCGGAAGCTCCCCGGGGGCGATGTCTTCCGCGACGGTTTCGGCGAAGGGCTCCAACGCGGGCGCTTCGTCCCCCAGCGGTTCCGAGAGCTCGGCGCCTTCCGGCAAGGCAACATCGTCCGTGCTCGCCGTCGCGGCCGCTTCAAGCGCTTCCTCAGCAAGCTGGGGCGCCTCATCGGGAACCACGGCCGCCTCGGCAGCCTGTTCCGGCGCCCCCTCGATGGGCTCCATCATGAAGTCCCCGAGGGACAGCAACTCGTCGTCTGCAGCGAGCGGTTCGTCGCCCGCCTCGGCGGGCTCCGCAGTCTCAGGCATGGGTGCCGGGGCCGGCGCATGCTCCGAGGCGGCCGACTGCGGCACGGCCTCCGGCTCCGTCGTGCCCGCGTCCGCGACGACCGGTGCCTCTTCGGCAGAGGCCTCTTCGGTCGGAGCCTCTTCGGTCGGCTCGGGCTGATCCGCCACTTCGGGGGTCGGGTCGGGCTCAGCTTCCGCGCTGCGGCGACGACCGAAGAGACCGCCGCTCCGCTTCGTCTCGCCGCCCTCCGCCGCAGGGCGACCGCCGCGCATGATCCGACGCAGAGAGACGAGCACGTCGTCCTTGTGGCTGTCCTCGCCGTCGCTCATTCAGACCATCCCCCGGATCCAGTGTGTTGCAGGCGCGCCCGGCCGGGCGGCGCCTCCCCTTAGATCCGGAGCTTAGTGCCGCGGCGCGGGCCCGCCAAGATGGCTCATAGAATGCAGAGCAACACGCCCCTTCTCAGGGACGCCAACGCGTGGTCCACACCGTATCTTCGCTCGCATCGTAGCCGAAGAAGCGGTCGCGAACCTCATCGTAGTACTCGTCTTCGTTGTTCGGCTCGATCTCGAGGCCGAGATGCTCGACCGTCATGAGACCGACGGCGGCAAGGATGCTGTAGACCGCGACCGCCTCGTCCCGCCGTGCGGCGACAAGATCGCTCTCGGCTTCGAGCACATCCGCTTCAGCGTCGAGCACATCGAGCGTGGTTCGCGCGCCGACCTTGGCCTCTTCCTGCACACCCTCGAACGCGAGCTGCGATGCCTCGACTTCAAGGACACCCGCTTCGATCGAGGCGCGCGCGACGTCGAGCGCGGCATAGGCGCTGCCGACATTCTCCACCGCAGTCCGCTCGGCGAGCGTGATGTCGGCCACCGCGGCCTCCACCAGCGCCTGGGTCTCGCGGACGTTCGAGTAGTTGAGGCCGCCCGTGTAGAACGGGATCGTGAGGGCGAGGCCGACCGAGCCGCTGGTCTGCGCATCGACCGGATTGCCCAGGAAATCGTCGTCGCGGAGCACATCGGTCCGCGAGGCCTGCGCCGTCAGCTCGAGTTGCGGGAGGAGCGCGCCGATGGCGGTCTTCACGTCGAACCCGGCCGCCTGGCGCTCGATGCGCGCAGCCCGCAGCGCCGGATCCTGGACCAGCGCGAGGCTGACCGCCTCGGGCACGCTGGCCGGCACATCCGGCAGCGGCGGCGGACGCTGCAGATCGCCCGCCGGGCGCCCGACGGAGCGGAGATAGGTCTCGCGCGAGGCTACCAGCGCACCGCGCGAGGCGGCGAGCGACGAACGCGACGCCGCCGTCGCAGCCCGCGCCTGTTCCACATCGGTCCGCGTAACCTCGCCGACCTCGAACCGCTCCCGCGCCGCCCGCAGCTGTTCGGACAGCACGCGAAGGTTCTTGATGCCGAGTTCGACGAAGGCTGCGTCGCGCAGCACGTCGAGATGCGCCGTCAGCGCCTCCAGAAGGATCGACTGTTCGATTGCCTTCAGGCGCTGCTGCTCGGCCGTGATGCGGGTTTCCGCCGCGCGCGTGGCGTTCCGGATCTGCCCGCCGGTGTAGAGCTGCTGCGAGAGCGTGACGCCGAGCGTGTTCGGCAGCACCACCTCGTTGAAGTCGTCGAACTCGAGATCGAGCGTCGCGGTGCCCGAGATGAAGGGGCGGCCCTGCGCGCGGGCCTGGACGGCGTTCTCCGCCTGCACCTTCACCCCCGCCCGCGCGGAGGCGAGATCGGGGCTGTTGCGGTAAGCGGTCACCAGCGTGTCCGAAAGGCTCTGCGCCCCGGCCCCGGCTGGCAGGATCAGGAACGCCGCAAGGGCGATGATGGATGCACGCATGGCGCTCGGCCTCTGCCTCTGTTGCGTCGTCAAAACTCGAAGGCCCGGGTGCGCTCGAAGCCTTCGAGCACCGGGGCGGTAGCGTCGAACGCGCGGCGCTCGGAGAGCCCGCCCGCAGCCCGTGTGAGGACCTTCACGCGGCCGACGGGTCCGTCGGCGAAGATGGCAACCAGTCGGCCGCCTTCCTTGAGCTGATCCGTCAGCGCACTGGGAAGCGCTTCCACGGCA
>JBCBHB010000304.1:0-1621 GCA_038526025.1 Pseudomonadota bacterium | reverse complement strand
TGGCGAGTGCCTCATCCGCCTCGACGGCCACGACAGCAACGGCGAGGCGGGCGATCACGGCGGTGGAGTAGCCCGTGCCGGGTGCGAGATCGAGGACCAGGTCGTTCGGCCCGATGGCAGCGGCCTCCAGCATCTTGGCGAAGGTCCGCGGCTCAAGCAGCACCCGCCCGGGCTTCACGGGCACGTCCAGCTCGGCATAGGCGATGTCCCGGCTCGCGGCCGGCACGAAACGCTCACGCGGCGCCCACATCAGGGCTTCGATGATACCGTACCGAGTCACATCGGCGGGCCGCACCTGCGTATCGACCATCGCGCGGCGGGCGGCTGCAAAATCGGTCATGCTCTGCCTTCCGAGTTTCCGGTTCTAGACGGGTGCCACAGCTCCGGGAGCGCTGCAACGCGGTTAACGATACCGGATCATGACAGTGTGGACGCCGTTACCGGCAAACCACTGGCTGGAGTCGCACCCTTCTCGAGGAATTCTTCTGACGGCGACGGGCGGCAAGCTCAATGGCGTTCTTTCCAGGCGGGCCGATTTCGCTGGCGGGCGGCTCTTGCCGTGCGACGGAGCGATGACTACAAGCGCGGTCGCGGCGACGTGGCGGAGTGGTTACGCAGCGGACTGCAAATCCGTGTACGCCGGTTCGATTCCGGCCGTCGCCTCCACGCTCACTCGACCTTGACCGAAAGAATGCGCCACCGACACACGGGAACGGGCGCGTCCACGGAGGATGAGACGGCGATGGAGACCCCCGGACGTCGTGGCTTGCGTTTCGGTGCGGGCAAGCGGGGTGCGGCGCGCCCCAGCGGGGACGGGCCGGAGATCCGCGCCATGCGCGAGGCCGAGACGACGTCGGAGGGGCAGGACGTGTCTGCGCCCGGCGGCGAGGGCCTGGTGTTCATGCACATCATCAAGACGGCGGGCACCTCGCTGCGCCACGCGCTGGCGGCGCATTACGCCGAGCACGAGATCGCGCCCCAGCAGTTCCTGGAAGAGATGGAAGATGTGGGGGCCGAGGCGGTCCGCGACCGCTACCGGCTCATGATGGTCCATTTCGGCTTCGGTCTCGCCAGCGCGCTTGCGCCCAACATGATCACGGTGTTGCGGGACCCGATCGACCGGATCGTGTCGATCTACAATTTCTGGCGTGGCGTGCCCCTGCCCGAGAGCGGCCCCGTGGACCGGGCGCTTCGATACGCCCGCGAACTCTCGTTCTCCGACTTCATCCGGGTGGAGGATGACCGGATTGCGGACGACATTCGCGACAGCCAGACGATGAGCCTCGTGCTCGGCAACGACCGATGGTCGCGCGAGCGCCTCGAAGGCATCGACCAACGCGACCTTGTCCGCATCGCAGAGCGGAACCTCCGCAGCTTCGATGTGAGCGGGACGACGAACCGCATGGGCGCCTTCGCAACCGAGTTCGAGCTCCGCTTCGGCGTGCGTCTCGAGGTCGGCCGCGCCAACGAGACCCCGCAGCGCTTCATCACAACCGCCGACATCGCCCCGGCCGACCGTGCCTGGCTCGACGAGATCACGAGCCTCGACCGCCACCTCTACGACCGCGCTGCAACGAGGGCAGGGTCGGGGTCGAGATATCCCCCTGCAAGGCGGTCGTAG
>JBCBHB010000303.1:0-4433 GCA_038526025.1 Pseudomonadota bacterium | reverse complement strand
CCCCCCCCCCCGCCCGCGCCCGCGCGGGGGGGGGGGCGGGGCGGCGCCCGGGAAAGGCGACGAACCAGCCACCCATCTTCGCAGCCAATGCGCCGGAAACGACGCGTTGAAAGCCCCGATCCGGCTCACATCGGCAACGAGACGCTGCGGAAGAGGCTTAACCGCCGTCCTCCACTGTGCTTAAGCTCCGGAAAACACCCCCCGGAGGATCACCACCATGATCAAGACCCTGCTCGCCGGCGCCACCGCGGCGCTCATCGCCACCACCGCTTTCGCAGAGGACTTCAAGCCCGCCGTCGTGTTCGACATGGGCGGCAAGTTCGACAAGTCGTTCAACGAGGGCGTCTGGAACGGCGTCTCGAAGTTCATCGACGAGACCGGCGTCGAGGTGATGGAGTTCGAGGTCACGAACCCCTCGCAGCGCGAGCAGGCGGTGCGCCGCATGGTCCGCCGCGGCGCAACACTCGTCATCGGTGTCGGCTTTGCGCAGGCGGATGCCATCGACAAGGTGGCGGCCGACAACCCGGATGTGGACTTCGCCATTATCGATGTGAGCTGGCTCGACCGGCCGAACCTGCGCCAGTACGCCTTCAAGGAGCATGAGGGCAGCTATCTCGTGGGCGTCGCCGCGGCGAAGGCTTCCGAGAGCGGCAAGGTCGGCTTCATCGGCGGCATGGACATCCCGCTCATCCGCAAATTCGCCTGCGGCTACGTGCAGGGCGTGAAGGAAACGAACGGCGACGCCGAGGTCTACGAGACCATGACGGGCACCACGCCCGCGGCGTGGAACGACCCGACGAAGGGCGCCGAGCTTGCCCAGGGCCAGATCGACCGGGGCGCGGACGTGATCTACCACGCGGCCGGCGGCACGGGCCTCGGCGTGATCCGCGCGGCGGCGGATGCCGAAAAGCTCGCCATCGGCGTCGACTCGAACCAGAACGGCGTGGCGCCCGGCAGCGTGCTGACCTCGATGATCAAGCGCGTGGACGTGGCCGCCTACAACACGCTGAAGGACTCCAAGGAAGGCAATTTCAGCGCCGGCGTGAACATTCTCGGCATTGCCGAGGAAGGGATCGACTGGGCGGTGGACGAGAACAACGAGCCGCTGCTCACCGCCGACCTGAAGGCCGCCGTTGAGGCCGCCAAGGCCGGCATCATCGCGGGCGACATCAAGGTCCACAACTACGAAGACACTTCCGACTGCCCGTTCTGAGCAGCGCCCGGGGGGCATGCCATGGCGTCCAGTGACAGCGTCGCACCCGGCTTCCGGGTGCGTGGGCTCGGGGAGATCGCGATCCGCTGCGCCGATCTCAACGCAATGGAGAAGTTCTATGGTGAGGTGATCGGTCTGCCGCTGCTCGCCGAGCGTGACGGCGGGATCACCTTCTTCCGCATCGCGGAGGGCTATGCGGGGCACACCGCCGTTCTCGCGCTCTTTGCAACGGATGCTCAGGTGCGCCCCGGCCTCCACCCGACGCATGGCCCGAAGCCCGCCACCGGCGCGGGCTCGTCGCTGCACCACCTGGCCTTCAGCCTCGGCTGGGAGGAGCAGGAGGCGGCGATGGCCTGGTACGACCGGCTGGGCCAGCCCTATCGCGTGGAGCATTTCGAGTGGATCGGCTGGCGGGGCGTCTTCACCAACGATCCAGAGGGCAACACCGTCGAACTCGTCGCCGCCGGCCCGCATTTCAGGGGAGCCCGCCCGTGATCGCCGCGGCAGACCCCCTCCCCGTCCCTCCCCCTCGGAGGGGGAGGGAGCGGTACCGGCGCCGCCTGCATCATGCCGGCGATGCCGCAGCTGTGGTTGCGGATTTCGCCCCCTCCCCCTCCAAGGGGGAGGGACGGGGAGGGGGTCACCGCCCATGACAGCACCTGCCGTCCATCTCTCTGGGATCACGAAGCGCTTCGGGCCGGTGACGGCGAACGATGCGGTGGACCTCGAGGTCGCGCGCGGCACGATCCACGGCATTATCGGGGAGAACGGGGCCGGCAAGTCGACGCTCGTCAGCATCCTCTACGGCTTCTACGAGGCCGATGAGGGGCGCATCGAGATCGACGGGCAGGAAGCGCGCATTGCCACCAGCGCCGACGCCATCGATCTCGGCATCGGTATGGTGCACCAGCACTTTATGCTCGTGCCTGTCTTCAGCGTGCTCGAGAACGTGATGCTGGGGGCGGAGGGGGGGTTCACGCTCAAGGCAGGCAGGGCGGAGACGCGGGCCGAGCTCGGCCGGTTGGCCGATACGTACGGGCTCGAAGTGCCACCCGATGCGCTGGTAGGCGACCTGCCGGTGGGTCTCCAGCAGCGCGTGGAGATCCTGAAGGCGCTCCGCCGCGGCGCGCGCATACTGATCCTCGACGAGCCGACGGGCGTACTTACCCCGGCCGAGACGGACCGATTCTTCGAGATCCTACGCGGGCTGCGGGACCGGGGTGTGACCGTGCTGCTCATCACCCACAAGCTTCGCGAGATCATGGCGGTCTGCGACCGAGTCTCGGTCATGCGCCAGGGCCGGATGGTGGCGCATCGCGCCGTGGTCGAGACCTCGCGGGAAGAGCTGGCGAGCCTGATGGTCGGCCGCGAGGTGCGCCTCGAGGCGGATCGCGGCACGGCGAAACCCGGCGCGCCGGCGCTGGAGGCGCGCGGCCTCAACCTTTCCGATGCGCGAGGGGTGCGCGTGCTCTCGGACGTGAATCTCACGCTCCGCGCCGGGGAGATCCTCGGGCTCGCGGGGGTCTCGGGCAACGGACAATCGGAGCTGCTCGACATCCTCTCGGGCATCCGCGCATCGGACAGCGGCAGCATCGTGATGGGCAACAGGGAGATCAGCCGGGAGCGGCCGGCGGATCCGGCGGAGATGCGGCGGCTCCACCTTGCCCATGTGCCGGAGGACCGGCACCGCCGCGGCATGGTACTACCCTTCGAGGCGCGCGAGAACGCCGTGCTCGGCTACCATGACGGCCCCGCCGCCGGTGCCGGCCGCCTGCTGAGCCCCGCCGCCATGGGGAAGCACTGCGCGGCGCTGATGGAGGATTTCGACGTGCGCCCGGCCAACCCGCGCCTGCGCAGCGCCGGGTTCTCGGGCGGCAACCAGCAGAAGCTCGTGATGGCGCGCGAGGTAGCCGTGGCGCCGAAGGTGCTGCTGGTCGGGCAGCCCACGCGGGGGGTCGACATTGGCGGGATCGAGTACATCCATGCGCGGCTCATCGCGCTCAGGGATCAGGGCTGCGCCATCCTCGTGGTCTCCGTCGAACTCGATGAGATCATGGCGCTCTCGGACCGGATCGCGGTGATCAACCAGGGCCGGATCACCGGCGAGATGCCGCGCGACGGGGCCGATATCGGCGCGATCGGGCTCATGATGGCGGGGGTGTCGAAGGGTGCAGGCGGCGCGCCCGCCGGCGCCGAACGGCCCGCCACCGCCCCCACCCACGCACCCGGCGCTGGCGGACCGCTCGGCACCGGCGGGCAGCGTGAAGGAGCGCGAGAATGACGCGGCTGCCTGCCTGGGTGGAGTTCGGGGTGATCCCTGCCGTCAACATCGCGCTCGCCTTCCTCGTGGCGGGTGTGGTTGTGGCGCTCATCGGGGAGGACCCGGTGGCGGCACTGACGGTGATGGTGCAGGGCGCCTTCGTCTTTGAAGGGGCGCTCGGCTACACGCTCTACTACGCCACGAACTTCATCTTCACGGGCCTCGCCGTCGCGCTCGCCTTCCAGGCGCGGCTCTTCAACATCGGCGCGGAGGGGCAGGCGATGCTGGGCGGCATCGGCATCGCGCTCGTGTTCCTGCCGCTCGATGCCTTTCTGCCCGGCCCGCTCGTGGCGCTTCTGGCAATTGCGGGAGCCGCGGCCCTGGGCGCCCTCTGGGCCGCCATTCCCGGCTGGCTGCAGGCCTATCGGGGCAGCCACATCGTGATCACCACGATCATGTTCAATTTCATCGCCGCCGGTCTCCTCGTCTCGCTCCTTTCCGGCCCGCTCATCCGCGCAGGCCAGCCGAGCCCCGAGACACGGGAGATGGCCCCGGGCGCCCGCCTCACCGCCCTGCACGATGTCGCGGGCGTCTTCGGCATCGAGATGGCGCAGAGCCCTCTCACCCTGGCCTTCCCGCTGGCGTTGCTCGCCGCCTTCGGTGTCTGGGTGCTGGTATGGCGGACGCGCTGGGGCTTCGCGCTCCGGGCGCTTGGGGAAAGCCAGCCCGCCGCTGTCTATGCCGGCATTCCGGCCGCTCGGATGACCGTCGTCGTCATGGCGCTCTCCGGCGCGCTCGCAGGGCTCATGGCCGTGAACGAAGTCCTCGGCGCGCAGGGCCGCACTGTCCTCGGCTTCACCGCGGGCTACGGCTTCACCGGCATCGCCGTGGCCCTCATGGGCCGTGCGCATCCCGTGGGCGTGGTGCTTGCCGCCCTCCTCTTCGGCGCGCTCTACCAGG
>JBCBHB010000302.1:0-4446 GCA_038526025.1 Pseudomonadota bacterium | reverse complement strand
TGGTAGATCCGGGACTGGCGGCACTGCGCTTCGACATGGATGGCCACGCCCCGGGGGAGCAGCCCGCTCCAGTCGAGCCTGCGGAGCCGCTTGTCGAGCTGGGCGAGGTGAAGCGCGCGGAAGCTCGCCAGCGCGACCATCACCCTTACCGCGCCGCGCAGCTCCAGGTTGGCGCGCCAGATCGCGGGCCAGTCCCCCATCGCCTCCACCCCGCCTTGCGCCAGCCGCGTTTCCTTCAGCCCCAGCGATCGCGCTTCCTCGAGAAGCTGTGGCTCGAGACCTGGCGGGCAGACGAGGAACAGCGCGAAGGGCGGCGCAAAGGCGTAAGCGCTGGGTTCGGGCGGAGGGGTCATCGGCTCCGTGACATCTTTGTGAGCGGGGCGTTACGCCGGGTTCGCGTGGTTCTCTGCGATCCCGAGCGGGCAGGCCAGCCAATTTCCGGCGCATATCGTGATGCGTCCATCCGAGGGTCGCATTTCTTCCATAGTTCGTGAGCAGGTTGCGCGCGCTGCAACGGAGGCTGTCGTGCGCGAGTTCTCGGTCGTCGGCAAGGTCGCGACACTCTTTCTGGCTCTGAGCGCCGTCGGCTTCGTCGTCGTCTCGTGGAGCCTGTTCTCGGAGGTGGAGACTTTCACGGCGGATGTCCTGCGTCCGGCGACGGACACACAGCATACGACGCTTAACATGGGCTACGTGGCGCCGAAGGTGATCGTCGAGGAGCCGGCCGTGAACCGCCATGTCGCCCGCGTCTACGGCTCGACCGTCGCGCCGGTGGTTGTGGTCCTTCCACGCGCATTGAACTTGCGTTCCGGCCCCTCGATCCACGCGCCCAAGGTCGGATCGGTGAGCCGTGGCACGCGGCTCGAGTTTCTGCGTCAGACGAGCGGGCCCTGGCTGCGCGTGCGCGACACCGAGGGCGAGACGGTCGGCTGGGTCTACGGCAAATTCGTCGCCGGTGGGCACACGGTCCGCTAGGGCGCTCAGCCCGGGGCCGGCGGGGCGAACACCGTTATGGCACCCGGGGCCACCCTGAAGCGCGCGGGCGTCTTCCCGATGATCTCGCCATCCGCATTGATCGAACGGGGGCGACTCGTGCGGATGAGGAAGGACTGGCCTTTCGCTGTCCGCACCTCGCGCCACAGGCCCTGGCGGCCGGACTGAAAAGCGCCGGCAAGGAGTGCGAGACGGAGGACACCCTTCATCTCGAGGCTGTAGAGGTCGAGCGTCGCGTCGTCGATCTCTGCCTCGTGCTCCACGACCATGCCGCCGCCATAGTGCCGGCCGTTCCCGATCGCCACCTGATAGGTCCGGACCTCGCGCCACGCGCCATGCTCCTCCTCCGCGATCCAGGCGCTGAACGGGCGGGCGCGGGTCACCACCCGGAGGCCCGCGAGGACGTAGGACAGCTTTCCCCAGCGCCGCTTCAGGTTCGGCGTCAGCGCGTCGGCGAGGGCGACGGAGAGGCCGATGGAGGCGACGTTGAAGAAGGGATGCTCGTTGACATAGCCGAGGTCGATCCGGCGCCGGTGACCCGCGAGGAGCACCTCCGCCGCGGCAACGGGATCCGTCGGGATACGGAGGGTGCGCGCGAGGTCGTTGGCGGTGCCGAGGGGCAAGATCGCGAGGGGAAGGCCGGTGTCGACGATACCCGGTGCGGCGGCATTGAGCGTGCCGTCTCCCCCACCGACCATGACGGCATCGGCCTCCGACGCGCGGCGAACGATGTCCGCGCCCATCTCGCCGGGCGAGCCCGCGGTCTCGACGAAGACCTCGACGCCCGCCTTCTCCAGCCGTTCAATCGCCGCCGCCACGCCATGCCCCCGGGCGCGCGCATGGCGATTGACCAGCAGCATGACGCGTTTGGGTACACGAGCTTCCCGCTTCGCGTCGTCTACCTTTTCGATCACGCCGTCCATGTGCCGCTCCCTCCGCTGCAGCCCGAATGATAGGGCAAACGGATGAAGGCGCCTTTCCGTCGAGCGGTCCGAGGGGATCGCTTGGGGTGGCCGGGCCCCGGCGGCTCAGTTGACGTTTGCGAGGATCACGCCGCCGTCGTCATGCACGGTGCCGTTGCCGTCGCGGCGACGGTCCGAGACCCCGTCGCCGTCGTCGTCGATATAGCAAGTGCTGCCATCGCAGGCCTCGTTCGGGCCGTCATCGTCTGATGGGGAGTCCGTCGGAGCGTCGACCGTCGTTGTGCTGTCGTCGCCATCGTCACCGCCGTTACCGTCGTTGCCGGTTTCGGTGTCTTCGGTGCCGTCATTGCCGCCGCCTGCGCTGGTCTCGCTGGGCGGGGTGATGTCAAGCGAAGCGACGATCTCCTCCTCGATCTCGTCAACGACGAACTGGACCTCTTCGATGAGGAGGCCGACGGTCCCGACGCTGACCATCATCACGCCAGCGGCAAGGGCTGCCCAATCGATGGTCATTGCGCCGTCGTCTTCGAGAAGAAAACGCCTCATGGCTTCGCCCCCGGCACCGCTCGCGCGTGATCGTCCGACAGAGAAACGCTAGGTGCGAAATGTGGCTGGCCTGAGGCGCCTGCCGGGGCGGTTCCGATACGTTCGGTGTGCCCAAGCGAGGGCGTGCGGGGGCGCAGCCTCGCGTTCGTTCGCCCCGCAAACAGTGTGGGCCCGCCACCAGTCGGTGCGGGCCCATGCGTGTCGTGGTCAGCCGGTCTGCAACTGCTCGCCTGGTACGGCGATGCTCCTGTCAGTTCTTGGACTTGTCGACCATCTTGCCGGCTTCGATCCAGGGCATCATGCCGCGGAGCTTGGCGCCGACTTCCTCGATCTGGTGCGCGTCGTTGTTGCGGCGGGTGGCCTTGAAGCTCGGTTGGCCGGCCTTGCACTCCATCATCCAGTCGCGGACGAAGCGGCCGTACTGGATGTCCTCGAGGACCTCCTTCATGCGCTTCTTCGTCTCGTCATAGGGCAGGATGCGGGGGCCAGAGACATACTCGCCGAACTCCGCGGTGTTGGAGATCGAGTAGTTCATGTTCGCAATGCCGCCCTCGTAGATGAGGTCGACGATGAGCTTCACCTCGTGGAGGCATTCGAAATAGGCCATCTCGGGCGCGTAGCCGGCCTCGACCAGCGTCTCGAAGCCCATGCGGATGAGCTCGACGAGGCCGCCGCAAAGCACCGCCTGCTCGCCGAAGAGGTCGGTCTCGCACTCTTCCTTGAAGGTGGTCTCGATGATGCCCGAGCGCCCGCCGCCGATGGCCGAGCAGTAGGAGAGGCCGATCTCGAGCGCTTTCCCGCTGGCGTCGTTGTCGACGGCCACCAGGCAGGGCACACCGCCGCCCTTCACGAACTCGCCGCGCACGGTGTGGCCCGGGCCCTTCGGCGCCATCATCAGCACGTCGACGCCCGCCTTCGGCTCGATGAGCTTGAAGTGGATGTTGAGGCCGTGGGCGAAGGCGATGGCGGCGCCCTCACGGATGTTGTCGTGGATATGGGCGTAGTAGGTTTCGGCCTGCAGCTCGTCGGGCATGCACATCATGATGAGATCGGCCCAGCCCGCAGCCTCGGCAATACCCATCACCTTGAGGCCCGCAGCCTCGGCCTTGGCAGCCGACGAGGAGCCGGGGCGAAGCGCCACGGCAAGGTTTCCGAGACCGCTGTCGTTCAGGTTCTGGGCATGGGCGTGGCCCTGGGAGCCGTAACCCACGATGGCGACCTTGCGGTCCTTGATCAGGCTGATGTCGCAGTCGCGATCGTAATAGACGCGCATGTCCCTCGGTTCCTTTCTTGTGGCAAAGGCGCCGGCCGCGTGCTGTTCGTTGCGGGGCGCCCGGGTGCGGATTGCTGGCGCGCGCCCTAACGCGGGCGGCGCCGGGTGTCCAGAGCGGGGTGGTCGCTGAGCGTGCGGGCGGCCTCAGCCGCCGGCAGTGCCTGCCTGCTGCTGCTGGGCCTGCTGGAGCCAGACCTCCCAGAACTTCCGGGTGCAGATGTTCTGCGCCACGGTCGCCTCCGCATCCGGCGCGAGACCGGAGGCGACGAGCGCCTGGGTCGCCTGGAAGGCGAGGTAGCGCGGCATCTCGGCCAGCAGGATGCCCTGGTTCGCCTGGACGTGGCTGAAGACGGGGCTGCCGGGCGGGAAGCGGAAGCTGGGCCGGTTCTCGATGCCGCAGGTACCCTCGCGGCTGCCGGTGGGCTCGGGGCGGATGACGACGGCTTGGTCGTTCCCGGGGTTGCCGTCGAGCGCGCCGTCGATGGCAAAGATGACCGCATCGGGTGCGCTGCCGCCGTCCTGCACGGCCAGATAGATCGCGGGCACGTCGCCGGGCTGATACTGCGGGCCCGTGAAGCCGCGGGCGGCCGGTGCCTCGGCCTCGGCACCGGGCAGGCTCAGCGCGGGCGTGCCGGCCTCTGCTGCGGGGGCCTCCGTCGTGCTGCCGGCGGCAGGGGCGTCGCCCGTTGCGCCCTCTTCGGCGCAGGCCGC
>JBCBHB010000301.1:0-4470 GCA_038526025.1 Pseudomonadota bacterium | reverse complement strand
CCGCATGGCCCGTGCCGCGCCGCTCCGCCTGGTGGCAGATGGCGGGGGCGGGCGTGCCGAGGGCGGCAAGGCCGGCCTTGCCCTCCGCCGCCACGGCCTCCGCGCCCACACCGGTCACCAGCGCCAGGCGCTCGGGCGCCAGCGCCGCCGCCGTCGCCAGCACATGGCCCAGCATGCTCCGCCCCGCGATCTCGTGCAGCACCTTCGGCCGCTCCGAACGCATGCGCGTACCAGCGCCGGCGGCGAGCACGACGATGGCGAGCGGGCGGTTCAGGCTCTCGGGCATCTCGGTCATGGCCGGCTCCATAGCCGCAAGGCGGGGCTGCGCGGAAGGGCCTGTGCCGCCCCGGAAGGCCTGTTGCCGGTAAGATTTCGTTTCCCTCGGTTTCAGCCGGACCATATGCAGAGGCCGCCCGGATGCCCGGGGGAGCGAAGGGGGACGTGCATGCGCGGGGCTATTTTCGATCTAGACGGAACGATTGCCGACACGGCGGCCGACCTCCTCGCCGCCGCGAACAAGGTTCTGGCCCCGGAAGGCCTGCCGCTTCTCACCCTCTCCGAGGATCGCGCCGCGGCTGGCCGTGGCGGGCGCTCGATGATCCGCGCCTCGCTCATGCGCGCGGGGCAGGACCCGGACACGGCGGAGAACGAGGCGCTCTTCACCCGCCTCTATCCCGGCCTGCTCGCGGCCTACGAGACCGCCATCGCCATCCATACCCGGCCCTTCGACGGGCTCGATGCCTGTCTCGACGCGCTCGAGGGCTCGGGCTGGCGCCTCGGCGTCTGCACCAACAAGCCCGAGCGCCTGGCGCATATCCTGCTCGCCGAGCTGGGGCTGATGGACCGGTTCGGCGCGGTGCTGGGGGCGGACAGCCTGCCCGTCCGCAAGCCCGACCCCGAGCACTTTCGCGAGACCGCCCGGCGCATTGGTGCCGATCCCGCCCGATCGGTCATGCTCGGCGACACGCTGACGGACCGGGAGACCGCCCGTGCGGCCGGCGTCCCTTGCGTGCTGATGTCCCATGGCTTCGCGGCCGAACCCCTCCACGCCCTTGCGCCAGAGGCTGTCGCCGCCGGCTTCGACGAGGTGGCAGCGCTCCTCGAACAGCTCAGCCCCGCCTGATCGGAACCCGTTCCGACAGCGCTTGACCCACATCGCACTTCGCATCATAAGCGCGACCCACGGGCGGTTAGCTCAGTTGGTAGAGCACAGTGTTCACATCGCTGGGGTCACTGGTTCGAGCCCAGTACCGCCCACCATCTCCTCCCTTCTATGTGACGTCAGGCAGTTGTGCCGTGGCGTCCGGCGCGGTTCCTGCCTGCCGTTGCCTCGCGTAGAGAACGGGGATGGAGTTCGATGCAATCATCCTCGGGGCAGGGGGCGCTGGTCTCTTTGCCGCCGCCACCGCGGGGCAGGCGGGCGCCAGCGTGCTGCTGCTCGACCATGCGGAGAAGCCGGGCAAGAAGATCCTGATCTCCGGCGGCGGGCGCTGCAACTTCACCAACACCGGCACCGAGCCCGAGCGCTTTCTCTCCGAGAACCCGCATTTCGCCCGCTCCGCCCTCAGCCGCTACACGCAATGGGACTTTCTGGACCTCGTGGAGCGCCACGGCATCGCCTGGCACGAGAAGACGCTCGGCCAGCTCTTCTGCGACGGCTCGGCCCGGCAGATCGTGGCCATGCTGCTAGAGGAATGCGCGCGCGGCGGTGTCGAGATCAGGCTCTCCACCCAAATCGGCGAGATCGGGCATGCGGACGGCCGCTTCCATGTGGGCGACGCCACCGCCCCGAACCTCGTCATCGCCACCGGCGGCCCGTCGATCCCGAAAATGGGCGCCACCGGCGTCGCCTACGACATCGCCCGCCGCTTCGGGCTGGCGGTGGTCCCGCCCCGTCCGGCGCTGGTGCCCTTCACGCTGGGGGCGGACGAGATCATGTTCCGCGAGCTCTCCGGCCTCTCGGTGCCCAGCATCGCCCGGGTGCGCGACGTTGCGTTCGAGGAGGCGAGCCTCTTCACCCACAAAGGCCTCTCCGGCCCCGCCATCCTCCAGGTCTCCTCCTACTGGTCGCCGGGGGAGCCCGTCTCCCTCACTGTGCTGCCGGACGCGCTCTCAAAGCTGAAGGCCGCGAAGCGGGAGACCCCGCGCGCCCATCTCCGCAGCGCCCTTTCGGAGCATCTGCCGAAGCGGCTGGCCAAGGCGTTGGCGGAGCGCATCGGGCTCGACCGGGACCTCGGCAACACGCCGGACGCGGCGCTGGAGCGCGCGGCGGAGACGCTCACCGATCTCACCTTTCGGCCCACCGGCAACGAAGGCTACGCCAAGGCCGAGGTGACGGCTGGGGGCATCGACACAGCCGAGCTTTCCTCGAAGACCATGGAAGCCCGGAAGGTACCTGGCCTCTACGCCATCGGCGAGGCCGTGGACGTTACCGGCTGGCTCGGCGGCTACAATTTCCAGTGGGCCTGGTCCTCCGGCTGGGCCGCCGGCCAGGCTATCGCCGCGCGCAAGGCTTCCTGAGGCTCAGAGCGTCGAGACCCGGTACTCAGAGCGGGCGAGCCATTCCGGCGCGATCTCCACACCCCAGCCCGGCGCCTCCGTCACCCGCGCATGCCCGTCCTCGATACCGTAGGGGTCGGCCACGTAAAGCCCCTCCTGCCACGGATAATAGTCCGCCCCTTCGATCGAGAACTCGAGGTAGCGCCCCGCATTCGGGATGGCGCGCAGCAGGTGCATGGTAAAGAGCGTGACCAGCGAGAGGTTGGCGCAGTGGGGCGTGACCGGCAGCCCCGCCGCCTCCGCCATCCGGCACACTCGCAGGGTGCGCGCGATGCCGCCCAGATAGCAGATATCTGGCTGGGGGATGTTCACCGCCCGCATGTCGATCATCCGCTTCCAGGTGGGCAGGTCGCAATCCTGCTCCCCGCCCGAGACATCGATGTCCAGCGTATCCGTCACTTCCTTGGTCTGCTCGAGCTCCCAGTAGGGGCAAGGCTCCTCGAAATGGCAGAAACCCTCGCCCTCGAGCATGCGGCCAACCTCGATCGCGCGCGGCGGCGCGTAGCAGGAATTGGCGTCGATCAGCAGGTCCGCCTCCGGCAGGGCGCGGCGCATGGTGGGGATGATCTCCTCGGTGCGGCCCGGCCATTCGTCCTGCCCCCGGCCCACCTCCGCGCCCGCGCGCATCTTGAAGGCGGTGAACCCGTGCTCGCCCGCAAGCCGCTTCATCCGCTCCGCCTCGTCCGCCGGCGTGATGTCGCGCTTCATCGAGGAGGCATAGGCGCGGATCGTGCCGGTACTCCCCCCCAGTAGGGCCGCCACCGGCTTCCCCGCCCGCTTGCCCCGCAGGTCCCAAACCGCCGTATCGAACCCCGCCATCGCGCGGCGGAGATAGGAGCCGGGGAACTTGTGCTCCCGCTCGGTCACGAGGTCGAGCAGGTCGTCCAGATCCGTCGTGTCCTGCCCCAGCACCCAGGGCGCCACCTGTCGGTGCAGCACCTGGGCCGTGATGTCCGAGTGATAGGTGCTCACCTGCCCCCAGCCCTGCTGCCCCTCCTCGTCCGTCACGCGGACGAAACCCACGAACTCGGTGCAGAAGCTCTCGATGCTGACGATGCGCATGGGCGCCCTCACTGGCTGTCTTCGAGGATCATATCGGCGGCCTTCTCGGCCAGCATGATCACGGGCGCGTTGATGTTGCCGCTGGTGACGTTCGGGAACACCGACGCGTCCACGATGCGCAGCCCGCCGAGCCCGTGCGCCCGCAGGCGCGGGTCGACGACCGCTTGCGCGGGGTCCGACCCCATCCGGCAGGTGCCGCAGGGATGGAACACGGTCCAGGCCGCGTCCCGCACATAGGCGCGAAGCGCGTCGTCATCCTCCGCGGCGGGGCCCGGCAGCAACTCCTCCTCCAGGAGGCCCGCCAGCGCCGGCGCGGCCGCGATGCGGCGGACAAGGCGGATGCCCGCCACGCTCGCCCGCCAGTCCTCCTCCGTGTCGAGGTAATTGGGGTGGATCTCCGGCGGTCCCTCCGGCCGTTCGGGCCTGATGGCGAGATGCCCGCGTGAGGTCGGCCGGCAGGGGCTGCAGCCGATCTGAAGCCCCGGGAAGGGGTCGGGCCGCATCAGGGGGCGCTTGCCCGCCGGCGCCCTGCTGTAGCTGAGCGGCGAGAAATAGAGCTGAATATCCGGCGCCGGCTGGTCCGGGGTGCTCTTCGCAAACCCGCCCGCCTGGTTGAGGCTGAGGCTGAGCGGCCCCGTGCGGCGTAGGATGAACTCGATGCCCACGCGCAGCCGGCCCATCCAGGGCCGCAGCGTCTGGTTTAAGGTCGGCACCTTGGCGCGGTAGAGATTGTCCGTGCCCAGGTGGTCCTGCATGTGCCGGCCCACATGGCGCCGCTCATGCGCCACCGGAATGCCCGCCCGCTGCAGCACTTCGCCGGGCCCGATGCCGGAGAGCTGGAGGAGCTGC
>JBCBHB010000300.1:0-4474 GCA_038526025.1 Pseudomonadota bacterium | reverse complement strand
AGGCCCAGGTTCGGCGCGCAGGAATGGTTGAGATGCATCATGCCGGCGTCCCGCTCCGCCGGCGTCACAGGCCCGATGAAGAGATCGTCGCCGATCTGGATCTCCGCCGGGCCCAGGAGCGGCGCCAGCCGGTCGCGCATCGCCCGGTCGAACACATGCCCGCCCTTCACCACCACGATCTCGCCGGCGGCAATGGGGGCGATCGCGAAGAGCCCCAGCCCCTCGATCCCGCTCTGCCGCTTCGCAACCTTCTCCGAGAACCAGACCAGCGCCATCCTCGCCTCCCTCAGCCGCCCCCTCCATGCCGCGCCGCGGCGGGAACGACAAGCCGCGCAGGGGCGCTTGAGGGGGGCGGGGCGCGTGGCTGGTGGGCGGGCCCCTGAGGGTGCATCGCACCCGAAGCGGGGGCGCGCATCAGCCGCGCCCGAGATGACCGCTTTACCCCGGGCTCCCCCCGTTGCATCGTCCGGCCATGACCGACACGCCCGCCCAGCTCTTCCTCGGCGCCAATGCCGAGCGTGCCCCGCAAACCCTCGCGCTCTCTCGCGCCAACCGCCACGGCCTCGTGGCCGGCGCCACCGGCACGGGCAAGACCGTCACGCTCCAGATCCTCGCCGAGGGCTTCAGCCGCGCCGGCGTCCCGGTCTTCATGGCGGATGTGAAGGGCGACCTCTCGGGCATCTCCCAGGCCGGCGAGGCGAAGGACTTCCTCTTCAAGCGCGCCGAGACCATCGGGCTCGAGGGCTACGCCTTCGCCCCTCTGCCAACCGTGTTCTGGGACGTCTTCGGCCAGCAGGGCCACCCTGTCCGCGCCACGATCTCCGAGATGGGCCCCCTCCTCCTCGCCCGCCTCCTCGAGCTCAACGAAACCCAGGAAGGCGTGCTCGCCATCGCCTTCGCGGTGGCGGATGACGAGGGCCTCGCGCTCCTCGATCTCGACGATCTGCGCGCCATCCTCGTCTACGTCGCCGAGAACCGCGCCGAGATCGGCCGCGAATACGGCAATGTCTCCCCGGCCTCCGTCGGCGCCATCCAGCGCCGCCTCCTCACCCTCCGCCAGCAGGGCGCCGAGCACTTCTTCGGCGAGCCCGCGCTCAAGCTCGCCGACTTCATGCGCACCACCTTCGACGGGCGCGGCTTCGTCAACGTCCTTGCGGCGGACAAGCTGATGCAGGCCCCGAAGGTCTACGCCACCGTCCTCCTCTGGCTCCTCTCCGAGCTCTTCGAGGACCTGCCGGAGGTGGGCGACCCCGAGAAGCCGCGCCTCGTCTTCTTCTTCGACGAGGCGCATCTCCTCTTCGACGACGCGCCGGACGCGCTGCTCGACCGCATCGCCCAGGTCGTCCGTCTCATCCGCTCCAAGGGTGTCGGCGTCTATTTCGTCACCCAGAACCCGCTCGATGTGCCGGACGAGGTGCTGGGCCAGCTCGGCAACCGCGTCCAGCACGCGCTCCGCGCCTACACGCCCCGCGACGCCAAGGCCGTGCGCACCGCCGCCGCCACCTTCCGCCAGAACCCGGATCTCGACACCGAGACGGTGATCACCGAGCTCGGGGTCGGCGAGGCGCTGGTCTCGACGCTCGACGAGAAGGGCGTGCCCAGCATCGTGGAACGCACGCTCATCCGTCCCCCTGCCTCCCGCCTCGGCCCCGCCACGGCGGCGGAACGGGCGGATGTGATGGCCCGCAGCCCCGTCGCGGGCCTCTACGACCAGCCTGTGGACCGGGAAAGCGCGCATGAAATCCTCGCTCGCAAGGCCGAGGCGCTGGCCAAAGCCGAGGAGGAAGCCGCAGCCGCCGAGGAGGCCGAAGAGCGCCGCTACGGCCATGCGCGCCGCTATGGCGGCCCCGCCTCCCGCGGGGGAGCAACTTGGGGTGCGGCGGGGGGCGCACCGGGGGGCGCAACGGGGGGCGGCAGCCGCGCCAAGCCCCGCGCCCGCCGCTCAAACCGCCAAAGCGTGGGCGAGGCCTTCGCCAAATCCGTCGCCCGCGCGGCCGGCAGCCAGATCGGCCGCCGTTTCGTCCGCGGTATTCTCGGCTCGCTGCTCCGCTAGGCGCGTCCACCCTGTCCCAGCACGGCGAGCCGTCCAGTTTTGGGACGGACCTCGGCTTGAGAGTGCTGGCCCAAAACGGATCGACGACGATCCAGATTGGATCTCAATCCCGCCCTCTTTCCGCCACGGTCGCTTTCCACTAGAGTGTGCAGCAGGTGAGTTGTCTCGTCTTGCAGTTGTGTTGGTTTCGGAGTGAGTGGTTCCGATGTTCGATATCTCGACGCCCGCGTATGCGTACTACGCCGAGCCCCTGAAATGTGGCTCCCTCCCGGTCTATGACGAGCCGACGCGGCTCGATAAGATGCTGGGAATTAACATGAAAACCGATGAACCGCCGGCGCTCGCGCCAGCGTTCCGTCGCCGGGCCCATGCAGAAGGGGCACCGGAGGCCTGAGGCGGCTCAGCGCCCGCGGTCGACGAAATTTCCGAGTCCACTGATATGCTCGCATCCGAGCTGGCCCATCGTGATGGCCAGCTCTTCGCGCAGCACGTGCATCGCCTGCGCCGCGCCCGCCTGCCCCAGGGCAGCCACCGCGAGGTAGAAGGCGCGGCCCGCCAGCACGAAGTCGGCACCCGAGGCGAGCAGGCGCATGATGTCGAGCCCGGTGCGCACGCCGCCATCCGCCAGCAGCGGAAAACCGGCGCCCACGGCGGCGCGCATGGCCGGCAGAACCTCCACCGCCGACGGCGCCGCGTCGATCTGTCGGGCGCCGTGGTTCGAGACCACGATGCCATCGGCGCCCACGGCCTTTGCCCGCTCCGCCTCCTCCGGCGCGAGCAGCCCCTTCACCACCAGCTTGCCTGGCCATTCATCCCGGTACCAGGCCAGCTTCTCCGCCGTGATCCGCCCGTCCCGCATCGCCTGGAAGCGGACCGACATCTCCGCGTTCGACAGCCCCTTCGGCATATGCGGCACGATGTTCTCGAAGCGCGGCGTGCCCGTCCGTAGCGTGGCCAGCGCCCAGGATGGGCGCAGCGCCGTGCGGAAGATCATCTCCGCATCGATCCGTGGCGGAATGCCGAAGCCGTTCCGGATATCGTGGTCGCGCCGCATCTTCTTCGGCACGTCCACGGTCAGGATCAGCACGTCGTAGCCCGCATCCCGCGCGCGCTTCAGGATCGCGCGGTTCATCTCCGGCTCCGCCAGGGCATAGAGCTGGTACCAGCCGCTCGGCCCGGCGATCCCGGCAATCTCCTCCAGCGTCGCCGTGGAGACCGTGCTGAGCGCGAAGGGCAGGCCCGCCTCCCGCGCTGCCGCGGCCAGGTATTGCGGCGCCTTCGGCCAGATCACGCCGCCGAAGCCCACGGGGGCGACGCCGAAGGGCGCCGACCAGGTGCGACCGAAAAGCTCGGTCTCGAGCACCGGCTCCCCGCTCATGGGCTCGAGGTAGCGCGGTGTCATGCTCACGGCGGTCAGGGCCTCGCGGTTCCGCGCCACGCCCGCCTCCTCGCCAATCCCGCCCATCAGGTAGTCCCACGCATAGCGGGGAATGCGGCGGCGGGCCCGCGCCTCCATGTAGGAGATCGAGGGAAAGCGCTGATCCAGCGCGGTTTTTGCGAAGGCCATCGGCGCCTCTCCTACCCGCTCCGCCCCCTCTTGCGGAGGAGAGCAGGCCTGTCTACTCTGATCCTCTGCCGCGCCCGAAGAGCGCGGCACAAGTTTTCCGGCCCGGCGGGACGCATTGCCCGTCCCCGCGGCCAGACCTACCCCTACCCGGGCGAAGAAGGAAAGGGAGCCATGGAGAAGGTTCCGATGACAAAGCAGGGCTACAGCGCGCTCAACGACGAGCTCAAGGTCCTGAAAAACGACGAACGCCCCGCCGTCATCAGCGCGATCGCGGAGGCGCGCGAACATGGCGACCTTTCGGAGAACGCCGAGTACCATGCCGCGCGTGAACGCCAGAGCTTCATCGAGGGCCGGATCAAGGAGCTCGAGGGGCTGATCAGCCGCGCCGACGTGATCGACACCTCGAAGATGACCGGCCCGACCGTGCGCTTCGGCGCGCGCGTGACGCTGGTGGACGAGGATACGGACGAAGAGAAAACCTACCAGATCGTGGGTGAGAGCGAGGCGAACATCGAGAGCGGCAAGCTCAACATGAAGAGCCCGCTGGCCCGCGCCCTCATCGGCAAAGACGAGGGCGACAGCGTGGAGGTTGCCACCCCGCGCGGCGGCAAGGCCTACGAGATCCTCGCGGTGAAGTACGGCGCCTGACGGGGCCTGATCACGCCGCCGCCCGCGCGGCCCTGCCGGCAGCGCGGGCCGCCAGGGCTGCGCCAACCCCCATCGCCGCACACATCCACCAGGCGGCCGCCAGCCCGGCGAGGCCGGTGAGCCACCCGGCAGCCAGCGTCGCCACCGCCATCGCCACGCCGGAGCTGAGGCCGATGAGCACCCCCTGGCCGCTGGCTGCCGGGTGG
>JBCBHB010000299.1:0-4496 GCA_038526025.1 Pseudomonadota bacterium | reverse complement strand
GAGCGTGACTTTCGAGACCTCCAACGAGGGTGCCGGGGACAGGCTGATCATCCGCGCGCCCGACGGTGGCGAGGCGACGCTCCAGGTGCTGGGCGAGTTCAACGACGTCTCGCTGCGGACCTTCACCGAGAACGGCCAGGCGGTGATCGAGGCGGTTCGCCCCGCGCCGCTGGAGCTCGAGGAGGTGCAGCGCGTTGCCCTCTTCTACGAGGCAGTCTACGACCGGCAGGCGGATGACGAGGGCCTGCAGTTCTGGGTTTCGGCACGCGAAGGCGGCATGACCGAGTTCGCGCTCGCCCAGCGCTTCCTCGAGAGCGAGGAGTTCACCGGCCTCTACGGCGATGTTTTCGCCATCGAGGACCCGGAGTACATCGAGATCCTCTACACGACGGCGCTGAACCGCGAGTCCGATCCGGAGGGCCTCGCCTTCTGGTCGGAAGAGCTCGACCGGCTCGATTATGGCCGCGAGGATGCGGTCATCTCCTTCGCGCTGTCGGACGAGAACCAGGAGAGTGCCGCGGGCATCGACAGCATCGCGCAGGACGCCGAGGGCAACTGGGGCTTCGCCTGAACCGCCGCGCGCCCCTTATCGCCCGCTTCATTACGGGCATTGCATAACGAGAGAGGGCGCCGCGGAGACCGCGGCGCCCTCTCTTGTGCGACCGGCGAAGATCAGTTCTTCGCGTAGTACTCGATGACGAGGTTCGGCTCCATCTGCACCGGGTACGGCACATCGGCCAGCGCCGGCATGCGCAGGAAGGTAGCGGTGCCCTTCGAAAAATCGGCCTCGATGTAGTCCGGCACGTCGCGCTCGGCGCTCTGCTGGGCTTCCATCACCAGCGCCATCTGCTTGGCCTTGGGCCCGATCTCGAGGATGTCCCCTTCCTTCACCTGATAGGAGGGGATGTCGACCTTCGTGCCGTTCACGCGCACATGGCCGTGGTTCACGAACTGGCGGGCGGCGAAGATGGTCGGCACGAACTTCGCACGGTAGACCACCGCGTCCAGCCGGCGCTCGAGCAGGCCGATGAGAATGTCGCCCGTGTCACCCCGGCGGCGCTCGGCCTCGGAGAAGATGCGGCGGAACTGCTTCTCGGTCAGGTCGCCGTAATAGCCCTTCAGCTTCTGCTTCGCGCGGAGCTGGATGCCGAAGTCCGACATCTTGCCCTTGCGGCGCTGCCCGTGCTGGCCGGGGCCGTATTCGCGGCGGTTGACGGGGCTCTTGGGGCGGCCCCATATGTTCTCGCCCATACGACGGTCGAGCTTGTACTTGGCAGACGTGCGCTTGGTCACAAGCCTCACTCCTTCATCAATGTCCCGGCGCCCTCCTTTTCCGTGCCCAATTCTCCGGGACGGACGACAGGCCCCCGCTTGCGCGGGCCACAGGCGCCACCTGCTCCGCCCTAACGGACGGAGCGCGCCGTATGGCCAAGGGCGGGTCGGATGTCAATGGCGGGCATTCGGGCGGTTCGGGCTCAGCCTTCGGTCTCGAGCCGCTCCAGCAGCGCGGGCAGATCCGCCACCGTGTCGATCACGTGGTGTGCGCCGGCAGCTAGCAGCTTCTCCGCCGCCCGGTCGCGAAGCGGCGCGATCTCCGCCTCCGACATCGCGGCGATCTCCTCGGCCGTGCGCGCCACCTCGTTGCCCGAGAGCGTGACACCCACGGTGAGGCAGCCCGCCGCCAGCCCTTCGAGGATGCCCGGCGTCGTATCGTCCACCTTCACCACCGTTTCGGGCGGGTAGACCGCGAGGTCCACGAAGCACTTGTACATGCCGAGGGGGCCGGGCCGGCCTTCCGCAAGATCGTCGGAACACACGAGATTGTCCGGCGCATAGCCTTGCGCTGCGGCCAGTGGAAGGACGCGCTCCATGATCGAGCGGGTATAGCCCGTGGTCGATCCGATCTTCATGCCGCGCGCCCTCAGCGCCTCGACCGCCTCCCGCGCGCCGGGGACCAGCGCCGCGTAGTCGGCCACCACCGTTTCGTTCATCGGCACGAACACGTCGTAGACCCGGTCGATATCCGCCTCGCTCGCCGGCGCGCCATGGGCCGCCTCCCAGCGGGCGGCGATGGAGGGATCGGCGAGCATCGCGCGAACATGATCGCGCTTCGGCGCCCCCATGGGCCGGCGCGCCTCCTCCATGCTCGTCTCCACCTGAAACTGGCGGAAGGCCTCGACGAAGACGCCCATGGGCGCGAAGGAGCCGAAGTCGATCATGGTGCCTGCCCAGTCGAACACCGCGGCCTTGAACTTTTGCATAGCTGTCTCCCGTCCCCTGCCGATCATGCGGTTCGCGCTAGGCAGGCTGCTGCCGCCATGCGTATCTACGCTCGGCGCTGGGAAGGGAAGGCCAATGGATCACAAGAGCTGGATGCGCACGGTCCCCCCCGAAACGCTGGCCGCGCTGAACGAGACCTCCGACCGGGCAGGGCTTCTGCAGCTCGCGGGCCATCTCGGCGCCATCGCAGTGGTCGGCGCCGTGATCCTGGCGGGGCCGCCGGGCTGGTGGCTGCTGTTGCCGGTCCAGGGTGTGCTCCTGGTCTTCCTCTTCACGCTGCTGCACGAGACGGTGCATTTCACGCCCTTCCGCAGCCGGTGGCTGAACGTGGCGGCCGGGTACCTGGCCGGCGGCGTGCTGCTCATCCCGCCACACTGGTTTCGCTACTACCATCTCGCCCATCACCGCCATACGCACGACCCTGCGCACGACCCCGAGCTGGCGACGCCGAAACCCGAGAGCTGGGGGGCCTATGCCTGGTACCTGACCGGCCTGTCCGTCTGGCGCTCGAGCATCCTCACGCTCTTCTGCAACGCGGCCGGCCGGGCGCGGGACCCGTTCCTGCCCCAGCGCGCGCGGGGCCGGGTGCAGTTGGAGGCGCTGGCCATGCTTGCCTTCTATGCGGGCCTCGCCGCGTGCTCGGCGTTGGCGGGAAGCGCGGCACTCCTCTGGCTCTGGGTCGTGCCGGTGATCCTCGGCCAGCCCTTCCTGCGGCTCTACCTGCTGGCCGAACACACACGCTGCCCGCATGTGGCCAACATGTTCGAGAACACGCGGACGACCTTCACCAGCCGTGCCATCCGCTGGCTGGCCTGGAACATGCCCTATCATGCGGAACACCACGCGCTGCCGACGGTGCCGTTCCACCGCCTGCCCGCGCTCCATGCCCTCACACGCCCGCATCTGAAGAGCACGGCGGAGGGGTACACGGCTTTCCACGCAGATTATCAGGCGGCGCTCCGCCGCGCACGAGAGGCGATGCCATGACCGATCCTCACGCAATCACCGACATCGCGGCGCTCGAGGCGCTCTACGGGCAGACCAACCCCATGTCGATCGCGAAGGAGACGCCCGTTCTCACGCCCGCCTATCGCGCCTGGATCGAGGCGGCGCCCTTTTTCGCGCTTGCGAGCATCGGGCCTGGCGGGCTCGACTGTTCGCCGCGCGGGGACGCCCCCGGGCAGTTCTTCGCGATCGAGGACGACTCGACGCTGCTGGTGCCCGACCGGCGCGGCAACAACCGGCTCGACACGCTGAAGAACATTGTCGCCGATCCGCGGATTGCACTGCTCTTCCTGGTGCCGGGCATTCCGGAATGCGTGCGGATAAACGGGCGCGGAACCGTGACGGCGGATCCCGCGCTGCTGGCCCGGTTTGCCGTGAACGGCAAGGAGCCGGCCACCGTGCTGCGCGTCCATATCGACGCGGTCTACTACCAGTGCGCCCGCGCCCTCATCCGTAGCCGGCTGTGGGACCCGGCGGCGCAATACGCAGCCTCAGACCTTCCCACGGCAGGGCAGCTGGTCCGCTCGGCCGTCGCCGATTTCGATGCGGAGAGCTACGACGCCGCCCTTCGCCCTCGGCAGATGGGATCGCTCTACTAGGGGACGCGCCGCGCCGCTCGGTTACTCGAGCGCGAGAACCCACGCGCCATCCGCGTTCTGGCAGCGGCGGGATTTGAAGGTGCCGGTGTGGGTGCGGTTCGGTACCTGCCAGGCGTGGTCGACGCTCATGCAGTTGGCTTCGATCTTGGAGATAACCGCCTCGCCCTTCGCGCCCGTCTCGGTGTTGTCCCAGGTCGCCTTCTGGCCCACCTCTGGCGCGCTGGCGGCGTACAGGCTGGCGCCCGCCTGCTCCATCGCCGTGAAGTCCGAATCCTGCAGCCCCGTGGCCAGGATCGCGCGACGCAGGCCACCGGTTTGCCCCAGCGCCGGGAGCGCGGCGAGCGTGGTTGCAAGGGTTGCCGTGATCAGCAGGGTGGGCAGCGTGCGGCGCATGGCGTCTCTCCGGTCGAGGCTCGCGGCGACGGCCCGCCGCAGTGAGCGGTACCCTTGCAGGTCCGTGCCGCACGGGCAAGAGAGCGCCATGCGGCGCCACGCTATTCCGCGAGGCGCCAGGGCCGGGCGAAGCTGCCGAGCACCTTCTCGAGCTCGGTCTCCTCGATGGTGCCCGGGCCGCCCTGCAGGCTGATCTCGGCGGTAAGGCCCAGCTTCTTG
>JBCBHB010000298.1:0-4508 GCA_038526025.1 Pseudomonadota bacterium | reverse complement strand
CCGAAAGCCTGGCGGAGGAGCGTGGGCGCAACCTGCAGCAGCCCCATGTGGCGAACGACTGGCTCTCGCTCTACGCCATGGCCGTGAACGAGGAAAATGCCGCCGGCGGCCAGGTTGTCACGGCGCCCACGAACGGTGCGGCGGGTGTCTTCCCCAGCGTCGTCCGATACTATCGGGACCACGTGGTGGGCGCGAGCCACAAGGGCCTGCGCGACATGTTCCTCACGGGCGCTGCCATAGGCGGGCTCATCAAGCACAACGCCTCGATCTCTGGGGCGGAATGCGGCTGCCAGGCCGAGGTCGGTTCCGCCTCCGCCATGGCCGCCGCGGGCCTCTGCGCCGCCATGGGCGGCACGGCCGAGCAGGTCGAGAACGCGGCCGAGATCGCCCTGGAGCACCATCTCGGCATGACCTGCGACCCCGTGGCGGGCCTCGTGCAGGTCCCCTGCATCGAACGGAACGGCCTTGGCGCCATCAAGGCCGTCAGCGCCGCCTCCCTCGCGCTCCGCGGCGATGGCGAGCATATCGTCAGCCTCGACGCCTGCATCGCCACCATGCGCGACACCGGCCGCGATATGAGCGAGAAATACAAGGAAACCTCCCTCGGCGGCCTGGCCGTCAACGTCGCCAACTGCTGACAGCGCCCTCAGGGCAGGCGCGGCGCCAACCCCAGGACCTCGACAATGCGTGGACCGAACACGGCCTCTCCCACCGGGCTCCAGTGATCGCTGTCATTGTAGAGGAGATCGTTGCCCCGCATGAAGGTCTCCGGCACCGGCGGCGTCACGGCCTCCATCTGGGAGACGTAGTCGGGCCGTTCGATCCAGCCGCTCACCCGGTCACGCACCGCAGCGTCGATCACGGTCATCTGTTCCGCCATCGAGGGCACCATCGGGATCGGCCCGGGGGGGTAGGCATAGGCACCCGCCGGATCGATGTTCGGCTCGAAGCGCGGTCCGAGCCAGGTCACCGGCGCAACCTCGCCGATTGCCTCCACAAAGGCCGCCGTTCGATCGATCACGGCTGCGTTCGGTCTGCCGTTTCCGTCCGATCGGGCATAGGCCCAGCGGCCGATTGCGGGGTCCTGATCGGCGAGCCAGAACCAGAAGCCGGCCTGGGTGAAGAGCACCCGGTCTACCATCGCACCTGCATCCGCCAGGTAGGGCAGGAGCGGCGCCGGGTGGCAGGTCTTGTAGCGTTGCCCGGGCCGGCACCCGCCGCCCGCGAGCAGCACCACGCTCCGCGCCGGCAGGCTGTGCGCCAGGGCGTTGAACACGTCGCCCGCATGGCTGTCGCCCGTGACCAGGATGACCGGCCCCCGTTGGGCCACGCAGCCCTCGATCCGCGCCCGTGTCTCGGCATCCAGCGTCGATGTGGAGAACTGGCACGGCGCCTCGAGCAGTGCGTGCCGGTTGCGCACCGCTTCCCAGGCCAGCCAGCGTTCCCGCGCGGTGTCCGAAAGCCTTGCCATGAAGGCCTGGCGGTTCACCTCGCTTAATGCCGCTCCCGCAGCACCCATGCCCGCCGGCAGCAGGATCAGTCCCAACGCCGCCGCGAAGAGCTGTGTCCGCGTCAGGAACGCCCGGTTGCGGAAGGGCCGTTCCACATAGCGCCAGCTCGCCCAGGCCAGCAGCAGCGATAAGAACCCCAACCCCACCATCAGCATCGCGGAGGGATGCTCGACCGTCGCCGCCCGCGCGAAGGCGAAGAGCGGCTGGTGCCAGAGATAGGCGGAGTAGCTCACAAGCCCGATGCCCACCACCGGGGACCAGGTGAGCACCCGCCCGGCCAGCCCGCCGGGGCGGGCGCAGAGCAGGATCAGGGCAGTGCCCAGCACGGGTACAGCGGTCCACGGCCCCGGGAAGCCGAAGGTCTCGTCCATGAACTGGAAGGTCCCGAGCAGCAGGGCGAGCCCAAGCAGGGCCGCAGGCTCCGTCCAACGCCCCTCCGGCAAGCCGTGCCGGTGCACGTAGAGTGCCGCAATGCTGCCCACCATCAGCTCCCAGGCGCGGGAGGGGAGGAGGTAGAAGTTGCTCCGCAGCTCCAGCGTCGAGCCGACGACCGAGAGCACGAAGCTGGCCACGGCCGCCAGCACGAGGCCCCACAGCACGAAATCCCAGCTGAACCGTCGGCGCAGGGACCACATCACCCAGAGCGCCGGCGGGAAGAGAAAGTAGTACTGCTCTTCCACCGCGAGGCTCCAGGTATGGATCAGCGGCAGCCCGGCGGTCTGGTCGTTGAAGTAGTCGAGCGTGCTCCAGAAGTGGATGTTCGCATAGAACAGCGACGCGGCGATCGCGCTGTCCGCGAAGGCCTCGAAGCGACCCGGGTCGAGCATGATCAGCGCCAGCGGGAAGCAGGCGAGGATAACGAAGCACAGCGCCGGCAGGATGCGCCGCGCGCGCCGCTCGTAGAAGTTCGCGACCGAGAAACGGTCGGCCGCAAGATCCTCCAGCAAGATGCCGGTGATCAGAAACCCGCTGATCACGAAGAACACATCGACGCCGGCAAAGCCGCCGGGCAGAAGGCCCAGGTCGGCGTGGTAGATGATCACGGGCAGCACGGCGAACGCGCGAAGCCCATCGATCTCTGCTCTGTAATTCATGCCGGCCACGACCCCTCGCTCCCCCGCTCTTTTGCAGCGGCGTGAAGCGCGATCAAGAGCGGGGTGTCTGCCGACGGCCGGCGTTCAGGTCAGCGCGTCGCTGGCTCCGAACCCTTCGCTGCAGGCCAGGGGCGGAAGGGCCAGGGCTTTTCGTCGTCGGCGCAGGTGAGGAAGCGCGAGGTCTCGCGGGTCCACTCGGCCAGGCTCGCCCCGAAGGCCCGCAGCTGGTCGTTCGGCGCGCCGAAGATCAGCAGCGCGAGGAACTGGACCGCTGCGATCAGGGTATGCAGGCTCTGTGCCAGGCTGAAGGCGATCACGAAGAGCAGCATGTATCCCCCGCGCCACCAACGGTCGGCCATCCCAAGCTTGCCTGCGCCGTCGTCGCCGCCAGCGCCGTGCGTCGCGGTTTCCGTCGTCATCCCAACCTCCATGGTTTGCCTGTCAGGCAGGTGTGGAGGGGGCGCCCCTTGGTCAAGATGCCTCGGGTCCCGCGAGCGTCGCGACGAGGCTTTCCAGCGCCGCCGGCTCCAGCATCAGAAGGGCGCCGGCGTCGTGGAAGCGCAGGCGCACCGTGTCGCTCACCGCGCGGTTCGAGGTGCCGATCGCCTCGCCCGGCGCCATGCTCAACCCGTCGACCGGCCATTCGAGGCCCGCGGATGGGCCGCATCGCAGCGCCCGAAGCGGGAAGATCGAAACGCGTCCGCCGACGCCCGGGCTGATCGCAATCTCCCGGCCCGGCGGCGCCAGGGCAATCACCTCTTCCTCCGCGATCAGCACCACCCGTTGGTCCGACCGTCGCAGCATGGTGTGAAACACCGCCAGCATGTGGTCGTGTCGCCGCCCGGTGAAGCCCGCCGCGAGGTAGAGGGGGGCGGCCACGCTGTAGAGGCATTTCTCGAAATCCGTGGTGTCCTGTTCCGCGAGGCTGATCACCTCAACCCCGCGTGCGGCCCATGCCGCCGGGTCCTCGAGGCTGTCCATATCGCCGATCACCGCGTCCGGAAGGTGGCCCAGAGCCGCCAGCCGATCCGCCGCGCCATCGGCCGCGATCAGGGCTTCGGCGCCCTCCGGGTGAACCACACGCGCCGCCGACGAGCCCTGCGCCAGCATGCCCGCATCGAGCGTGCCGCCACCGGCCAGAAGCACCGGGCGTGTGTAGGAGAGCCGCGTCATGCGCTTCCTTCACCCGGGCGTCGCTGGCGGTCAATCGCCCGTCTGCCGGCCGAAACCTGGAATGAGACGCTCTTTCTTGACCCCATGGGCCCGATGCGAGACCTTTGGGGCAGGGGAAATCGCGGTTATCGGGGGCAGCCATGTCTGAGGGCGTGAAGCAGGTCGACGTTCGTCTTGGAAGTTTCGCCTGCTCCATCCGGGGCTTCGACGAGCCGGGACCGGTCCTTGCCGCTGTGCTCGCGGCTGTGCGCGACGTGCTCGAGGCCGGGCCTGCGCCGGCAGGGGCGCCCGAGGAGCTCGACGATGCGGCGGCGGCGCTCCTGCTCGAGGAAGCTGCCGCGGCAAGCGGCCTCCCGGCCGAGGAGCTGGAGGTTGCGCGCGGCCTGCTCGTGACCGCGCGCCCCTCTGCAGTGGCGGCGGGGGACGTGGCAGAGGTGGCCGCGGAGGCGGCAGGCGAAGAAGCGTTCGTGACGGAGGAAGAACGCACTTCCCCGCGGCTAGATGCCGAGGCCAGTGCCGAGATCAAGCGGGTGCTGGAACAGGCCGCGCGTCTCCCGAGCGCGCCGACGGACGCGGCAGCCTTCGCTGCGCGCAGCCATTTCGGGAAGCGCGCACGCGATCTCGAGCCGCCCGCTGAGGCCGAGCCGATCGCCGAGGAAGCACCGCTCGGCGCGGAAGCCGGGGCGCCTGTCGAGGAAGAGCCGGTCTCGATCTACGAGCCGGAAGTCCT
>JBCBHB010000297.1:0-4515 GCA_038526025.1 Pseudomonadota bacterium | reverse complement strand
GTCCTTGCTCTCGCGCGATTTCGCCGTGTGCCGTCGCCGCGCCCCGCCTGAGGGCCGATCCTCACGGAATTGGCGCTGAGGGAGCGCGCCCGGCGCCTGCGTCGCTATGGGTGCCTTGCGGCTGGCGGCAGGGCCTTGTTACTTGCCTTCAAGAACGAATGCGCGGGAGGCGAGTTTGGACGGCGGGGCGAAAGGCATGGCGGAGCCGCGGACGGGGGCGCTGGAAGGCGCTGCTCCGCCCGCAGAAGGTGCGCTGGGCAAGCCCGCGGGGGGCGATGAGCGGGCGAAGTCGAAGAAGCTGGCGCCGCTCCGGGGCCTCGTGCCGTTCCTCGCGCCCTACCGGACACGGATCATCCTTGTCTCCATCGCGCTGGTGCTGGCGGCCGCCTTCACGCTGATGGTGCCGATTGCCTTCGGCCGCGTGATCGACGTGATCGACCAGAGCGCCTACCAGCTCATCGACCAGTACTTCCTTGCGCTCATGGGCGTGGCTGCTGCGCTCGCGGTGGCGACGGCGCTGCGCTTCTACCTGATCTCGTGGCTCGGGGAGCGGGTGATCGCGGATATCCGCGCGGCGGTGTTCGACCACGTGGTGGGCATGTCGCCCGCCTTCTACGAGCGGATCATGACCGCCGAGGTGCTGAGCCGGCTGACGGCAGATACGGCGATCATCCAGACCGTGGTGGGCTCGACCATCTCCATCGCGCTCCGGAACGTGCTGATCCTCTTCGGCGGTATCATCGCGCTCTTCGTCACCTCGCCGAAGCTTACGGCGATGACGCTGCTGATCGTGCCGGCGGTGGTGTTCCCCATCCTAATCCTCGGCCGGCGGGTGCGGAAGCTCTCGCGCCTGAGCCAGGACAAGCTGGCGGATGCGGCGGCCCATGCGGGCGAGATGCTGCAGGCGGCGCAGACCGTGCAGGCCAATACCTATGAGCGCGCGGCCAAGGATGCCTTCGGCGGGCGGGTGGAGGAGGCGTTCGAGGCCGCCCGTTCGCGCCTCGTCGCCCGCTCCTGGCTCACGGTGCTGGTGATCTTCTTTGTCTTCGCCGGCGTCGTGGGCGTGATCTGGATCGGCGCGCGGGACGTGGTCTCGGGCGTGATGAGCCCAGGCGAGATGGCGCAGTTCGTGCTCTTCGCCGTCTTTACCGCAGGCGCGGTGGGCGCGCTTTCGGAGGTTTGGGGCGAGTTGCAGCGCGCGGCGGGCGCGATGGAGCGGCTGGCCGAGATCCTGGCGATGAAGAGCCCGGTGGAGGAACCGGAGGCACCCGTCACGCCGCCCGCGCGGGCCGAGGGGCGGATCGCCTTCGAGGACGTGTCGTTCCGCTACCCCAGCCGGCCCGATATCCCGGCGCTCGACCGCATCAGCTTCGACGTGGCGCCGGGCGAGACGGTGGCGCTGGTGGGTCCCTCCGGCGCAGGCAAAACCACGGTGCTCCAGCTCCTCACCCGGTTCTACGACCCCGCTTCGGGGCGCATCACCCTCGATGGCGCGCCGATCGACGGCTTCTCGCTCGAGGACCTGCGCCGCACGATGGCGAGCGTGCCGCAGGAGCCGGTGATCTTCGCCGACACGGTGCGCGCGAACATTCGCTTCGGCCGCCCCTCCGCCACGGATGCGCAGGTGGAGGACGCGGCGCGTGCTGCAGCGGCCTGGGACTTCATCCAGCGCCTGCCGGGCACGTGGGACGCGTGGCTGGGTGAGCGGGGCGTGCTGCTCTCGGGCGGGCAGAAGCAGCGCATCGCCATCGCCCGCGCGATTCTGCGCGACGCGCCGGTGCTGCTGCTCGACGAGGCGACCTCCGCCCTCGATGCGGAGAGCGAGCGGGCGGTGCAGGAAGCCGTGGAGCGCCTGAGCCAGGGGCGCACGACGCTCGTCATCGCCCACCGCCTCGCTACCGTGAAACGGGCCGACCGGATCATCGTGCTGGAGGACGGCGTCATCGTCGCCACCGGCACGCATGACGACCTGGTGGCCCAGGGCGGCCTCTACGCCCGCCTCGCCCGCCTCCAGTTCACCGAGGGCCTGGCGGCGGAATAGCGCCAGGCGTGCATCACGCCGGCATTCCCCGATTTGACAGGCGTCATGGCGGCGCCCTTCGGCAGCCGGCAGGTTCGGCTCAGACGGGTCGAGCAATGGTGACAACATGCGACTGCCGATCATGCCGCTCCTTATCGCCGGAGCGATCCTCTCGCCGCAGATCTCCGCCGCCGCGGAGATCAACGCGATGGCGCGAAAGGGGGCCTGGGAGTACCGCAATGCCTGCGCGGTTTGCCACGGGCCGCACGGGCGGGGCGATGGGGGCATGGCGCCCCTCCTCAGCGTGCCGCCGACCGACCTTACGACGCTGAGCGCCCGGAATGCCGGCTCCTTCCCGTTCGACAGGGTCTTCAGGATCATCGACGGGCGCATGCCGGTCGAGGGCCATGGCTCCAGCGAGATGCCGGTATGGGGGCGCGCCTTTCGGCTGGAGGCCGAGCGTGGGTTGGGCCCGATCCCCTTTGGCAACACGCCGGACCTAATCGTCGCCGGGCGGATCCATGCGCTCGCGGTCTATCTGCGGGCGATCCAGGGTGGCGCGGAGATCGAGCCCGAGGAGCCGACCCGGCGGCGCCGCTCGATGCCGGATGACTTGCGAATGCCGCCAATCCGCCGCTAGTCGAAGATGTCCTCGAGCTCGTCCCAGGCTTCCTCGATCAGGTCCTCGAGGCGGTCGATGAGGGACTTGCGGCGCTTCCCCTTGCGGCGGCGGAGCGCCATGTCCTTGCGCTTGTGCTCGCCGGGTTCGAGCGCCGGATGCGGCACGGCAGGCTTCTTGCCCTTGCCCTTCTTCCGGCGCTTCTCGGGCGGCGGCTCGAGCGCTTCGATGATGCGTATGGGCGCGCCGCAGCCATGGCAGACCAGCCGTGCCGCGCCCGTCGCGGGCAGCGTTGAGCGCGAGGCGCAATAGCAGCAGGTAACGATGCGGCGATGTGGATCACGGCGGGACATACCCTTTGCCTAGCAGCCCCCGCATCCGCCCGCCAGAAGCACCGCGCACAGCGCAGAATTTGCTATTGACCTATACGTAAAGTCGCGGCACGAGCCCTGCCTCAAAGCGGTTGCGGCGGCGCGCCGATGCGTGCATGCCCAAGAACAAATCAACGCGGGAGGCGATTATGGCCATGGACGGGACAGCGACGAAGGAGCGCTGGCATCTCGGCACGCTTGAGGACAAGCAGCGCATCGAGGAGAAGCCGGCCGAGGAACGCTGGCACGCCACGAGCGTCCACCGCATGCTGGTCGAGACCACGGGGCGTGTGCCGGACCGCCCGGCGCTCAGCTTCCAGCTGAAGGGCGGGCCGAACGACGCGGCGGAGACCGTGAGCTACCGCGAGCTGCTGGCGGAGGTGAACCGCACCGCCAACCTCTTCCGCAACCTCGGCGTGGGCGAGAACGACACCGTCGCCTACATCATGCCCAACGCGAACGAGACCGTGTTCGCGCTGCTCGGCGGCATGGCGGCCGGCAAGGTCTGCCCGGTGAACCCGCTGCTCGAGCAGGGCCAGATCGCAGGCATCCTGCGCGAGACCGGCGCCAAGGTCGTCGTCACCCTCAAGGCCTTCCCCAAGACCGATATCGCCCAGAAGGTGCACGGTGCGCTGCGCGAGGTGCCCTCGGTCGAGGCCGTGGTGGAGGTCGATCTCAAGCGGTACCTGAAGCCGCCGCTGTCCTGGATCGTCTCGCTTATCCGCCCCAAGATCGACATTCGCCACAACGCGGACGTGATCGACTTCGAGGATGCGCGCCGGCGCGAGAGCCCGGTGCTCGACTTCGAGGTGAACGACGACCCGGCCCGGATCGCCGCCACCTTCCACACGGGCGGCACCACCGGCAGCCCCAAGATCGCGCGGCATGCGCAGGGCGGCATGATCTACAACGGTGTCGTGCCGAGCCGCGGGCTGATCGACGAGACGGATGTTCTCCTCTGCCCGCTGCCGATGTTCCACGTGCTGGCGGCCTACCCCGTCCTGATGAGCACGATCGCCTCGGGCGCCCATGTGGTGCTGCCTACGCCCGCGGGCTATCGCGGCGACGGAGTGATGGACAATTTCTGGGCGCTGATCGAGCGCTGGGGCGTGAGCTTCATGGTGATGGTGCCGACCGCCGCCTCCGCCCTCATGCAGCGCAAGATCGAGCACGACGTCTCGAGCCTGAAATACGCGCTTTGCGGCTCTGCCCCCCTGCCCCAGGAGCTCTTCCGCAGGTTCGAAGAAGCGACCGGTGTGCGGATCCTCGAGGGCTACGGCATGACCGAGGCGACCTGCCTCGTCTCCATCAACCCGCCGCATGGGGAGCGCAAGATCGGCTCCGTCGGCCTGCCGATCCCCTACACGGACGTCAAGATCCTCGATTGCGGGCCCGATGGGGACGTGAAGCGCGAGTGCGGCGTCGACGAGGTGGGCGAGATCTGCGTGCGCTCCCCCGGCGTCTTCCCGGGCTATGCGGAGGAGGCGAAGAACCGCAACCTCTTC
>JBCBHB010000296.1:0-4518 GCA_038526025.1 Pseudomonadota bacterium | reverse complement strand
CGAGGATACCGAACAGGTCGACACGGCGGACTGGATCGGCCGCTCCGAGACGCGTGAAGGGCAACTCAGCCCCGACCTTGCTGGCATGTTGGGCGCCGCTACCGGCCACCCTGCCGCTGGCGCGACGGATTTCGGCGCGGGTATGCCGATGCCCTGGCTCTGGCACTGGGCGGCCTTTCCCGAGTTCTTGCCGATGGAGGCCCTTGGCGAGGATGGCCATCCTCGTCTCGGCGGGCTTCTGCCTCCGGTGCCCTATCCTCGGCGCATGTGGGCGGGCAGCAAGCTCGCCTTCGAGGGCAGGTTCGCGATCGGTGAGCGGCTACAGCGCCGCTCCGAAATCTTGTCGATCGATGAAAAGCAGGGCGCCACGGGGCCCATGGTGTTCGTCCGCGTGGGCCACGAGATCACGGGCCGCGGCGGCCGGGTCGAGGAACGCCAGGACATCGTCTACCTGAAAATTCCCGACCGGTTCCGCCCCCCCGCGCCTGTGCCCGCGCCCGAGGCGCCGATCTTCGTCGAGCCCGTCCTCATGAGCGAGGCAAGGCTGTTCCGCTTTTCGGCCGCCACCTTCAACGCGCACCGGATCCACTATGATCTGCCCTATGCGCGCGAGGTCGAGAAATACCCGGCCCTCGTCGTGCACGGCCCGCTGCAGGGAATGCTGCTGATCGAGGCGGCCGCGCGCCATACGGGTCGGACGCCATCTCGGTTCAGCTTTCGCGGCATTCACCCGATGTTCCATGGCGAGGCGCTGAGCCTCATGGGCACGCCCGGCGCCGGCGGAACCTCGATCGAACTATGCACGGTGGCCGCGGCTGGCCACCAAGGGCTTCAGGCCACGATGGAGTGGAACGGATGAGCGGCATTCTGAACGGTATGCGTGTTGTCGAGGGCTCGGCTTTTGTGGCGGTTCCGCTGGCGGGCATGACCCTGGCACAGATGGGCGCCGACGTGATCCGCTTCGATCGGCTGGAGGGGGGGCTCGACGCAACCCGCTGGCCGGTCGCCCCGAGCGGCCAGAGCCATTTCTGGGCAGGCCTCAACAAGGGCAAGCGCTCGATTGCCATCGACATGAAGTCGCCGCGCGGACGCGAAATCGTCAGCGAGATCATCTGCGCCCCTGGCGAGGATGCGGGCCTGTTCATCACCAACCTCAGCGCTCGGGGCTGGACCGATCACGAGACTCTGGCCGCTCGCCGTCCCGATATCTGCATGGTCTCGCTGATGGGCGACCGCCACGGTCGCCCGGCGGTCGACTACACGGTGAACCCATCGGTCGGCTTCCCGCATGCCACTGGGCCCCAGGGCAGCACCGAACCGGTCGCCCACACCTTGCCTGCCTGGGACTGTATCGCAGGACAGATGGTTGTCTCCGGCCTCCTCGCCGCCGAGCGCCACCGCCTGCGCACCGGCCGGGGGCAGGCGGTACAGGTCTCGCTGAAGGACATCGCCGCGGCGATGCTGGGCAACCTCGGCATCATCGGCGAAGTCACGGTCAATGGCATCGATCGGCCCAAGGCAGGCAACGCGCTCTACGGCGCGTATGGTCAGGATTTCGTCTGCGCCGATGGAGAGCGGGTGATGGTCATCGGCCTCACCGCTCGGCAATGGGCAAACCTGGTCAAGGTCACCGGTACGGGCGCGGCGATGGACGCGCTGGGCGAGAGCCTGGGCTGCGACCTCGGCGACGAAGGCGCGCGCTGGCAGGCACGCACGGCGATCACGGCCATCTTGGCCCCCTGGTTCGCGACCCGGCGCGTGGCGGAGTTCGCCGAGACCTTCGACCGTGCCGGCATCACCTGGTCGGTCTTCCGCTCCTTCGCCGAGGCGCTGGAGAAGGATCCCGACCTCTCGGCTGACAACCCGATGTTCAGCATGATGGAGCAGCCCGGGATCGGCCGGCATCTGGTGCCGGGCTCGCCCTTCGGCTTCTCCGACATGGCCCGCGAAGATCCCCGCCCGGCCCCCAGACTGGGCGAGCATACCGAAGCCATCCTCGCCGATGTTGCCGGCTTGCCGGGGGGCGAGATCGCGTCGCTCTTCGATGCCGGCATCGTGGCCGAACCGACCGAGGGGCGGTGTTCCGCCACCCAGGCGCTCTCAATCCCCATGCGCCAGCGACAGGCTCGGAAGGCGCCCCCGCCCCTCGCGTCCGCGTCGCTTGGCGAGGGTGCGGCAGTTGGTGCCGACCGCCGCCGACAGGCGGCCGGCTAGGTCGGCGGGCGGGACTGTTCAAATTCCCTAGGCCCGTGACCGACCACTTTTCGCGCCGCCCCGGATACCCTGTGCCAACGGCCGTCGAAGCGGCGGCTGGCACCCTTGTTTTGCTCCTGCAAGAGACAGCCCGTCGCAGACTTCATGCCAAGAACTCCGGCTCCTCGCGGTCGTACCGAACCCGCTCGGGAACTCTCGTACAGCCTGTAATCCCACTGATTGTCGCGGAGCCTCATTGTTGGCGCGGCGAAGGACACTTCGGGGGCTCCGAACGCACCTGCGGCGGTGCGGCGGCGCGGGTGGCAGGTGAGGCTCGCAGACTTCGGTGACATGTGCTCATCTCACGGTGGAGTCAGGTCAGGACAAGCTCCCGAGCACCACCGCGGATCTGAACGAGGTTTATGTTCTGCGCCAATAAGAGGAACTGCGCCGTGCCGATGCCATCCCGACACGATCCCGATGCGCTCCTCGCGCCGCAGGACTGGAGCTTTCCGGTCCCGATCGCCTACGGCCCGGGGCGCATTGGCGAGATCGGCGCTCGTTGCCGGTCGGTCGGCATCGCCTCTCCTCTGATCGTGACCGACCGAGGCAGCCGGCACTTGCCGTTTGTCTCAGAGCTTGGTCGGCGACTTCGGGAAGCCGGCCTCTCCGCAGAGGTGTTCGCCGAGATCTCACCCAATCCGCGGGACGTTGAGATCGTCGCCGGCCGCACGGCTTTCCTCGACGGCGGCCATGACGGTGTCGTCGCCATCGGCGGCGGCAGCGCGATGGATGGCGGCAAGGCGATTTGCCTGACCGCGATGAACGGGATCGATCTCTGGGACTTCGAGTTTGAGCGACCCTCCCCCGCTATCGATCCGAAGCGCCCCTTTCCGAAGCTGATCACGATCCCCACGACTGCCGGGACCGGCGCTGAAACCGAGAGCACGGCGATGGTCACCCATGTCGCGAAGGGCATGAAGTTCTGCGTCTGGCATCCGGAACTGAAACCGTCTTTCGCCCTTCTCGATCCTGAGCTGACGGTCGGCCTGCCAGAGACCCTGACCGCCTGGACCGGAGCAGACGCCCTGACCCATGCGATCGAGGCCTATTGCGTGCCGGGCTTCCATCCGCTCTGCGACGGGCTGGCGATCGAGGGCCTCTCGCTGATCGCCGAGTGGCTGCCGGTCGCGGTGCGCGAGCCGGAGAACGTCGCGGCGCGAGGCGGCATGCTGATTGGATCCTGCCTCGCCGGCATCGCCTTCCTGAAGGGGCTCGGCATGGTGCATGCGATCTCGCACATGATCGGCGCCGAGTACGACACCCAGCATGGGCTGACCAATGCCATCGTTCTGCCCGTGGTGCTGCGCTTCAACCTGCCGGGCATGGAGCCCGAGGTTTGCCGGATGGCGCAGGCGATGAGTATCGAGGACTCCTCGGTGCCCGGGTTCATCGCCGGCGTCGAGCGCTTGCTCGACGAGATCGGGATTCCACGGGCACTGCATGAAATCGGCGTGCCGCCGGAGTGCTCTGAGCGCGTCGCGACCAAGGCACTCCAGGATAGCGCCGCCGTCACTAACCCGCGCCGGGCGAGCCTAGAGGAAGTGCGCCACCTCGTGGACACCGCCATTGAAAGGGCCCGCTGAAACGGTCGTTCGCTGCAGCCGCGCCGGACGCTTCGGCTGTTAGCCAACACAGCATGACTCTTTACCAGGACAAACTTGGCGCGAAGGCGGACGGGGTCGGTTGTGGCGCTGCAGTCTAGTTGCCCCTCAGCGAGCCCTTCAGTGAGCCCCTCGCGACACCACCGCGACGCGATACTTCACTGTGACTCACTCCTTGAGCCGTTTCGTTTCGGTACAGTCACGATTCGCAGGACAGTTGTTCGCGTATGATCACGTGCGGAGGAGAGGAATAGAGGCCGATGATCTCTCGATGTGCTCTGCTGTGCGTGCTCTTGATGCAAATAGGTGGATACGCCTCGGCAGACATCGTGCTCCGTTCACCCGATGGAGTCATTGAATTTGAGGGCGACTTAACATCTATCGACGATGAAAACTTCACAATTCGCACGCGCATGGGATCTTTTATTGTTCCAAGATCAGATGTCCAGTGCATCGGCAAAGAATGCCCGAAGAGTGAGCTCTCGGTTCACATCGGCCTCTCGCTGCCCACAGAGTGGCGCGACGCCGTGCAAACTGCGCGCGAAGACACTGTTGTGGCGAATGTTACGACGGTATCGTCTGACGCGTTGGCTCCAGATCCGACAAATCCGGATGTGATCGCACTCGAGGCGTTTCCAAGGTTGTCGCTGCCTTCAAGCTG
>JBCBHB010000295.1:0-4521 GCA_038526025.1 Pseudomonadota bacterium | reverse complement strand
CCACTCATAGGTAATGACGGCGATGCCCGCGCCCTCGGGCGTGGTGATCGCCTCTATCACCTGCGGGTGCGAGAGCGCATCGGCCAGCCCGTGGAGCTGCTGCTCATACTCCCGCTCGTTCACCGAGGAGGAGATATCGAGCCCCAGCACCAGCGCCAGCTTGCAGCCGACCGCGTGCGCGGGCGCCGGCGCCCAGAGGCCGGCGGCGAGCACTAGGGCTCCCGCCAGCCGGCCGAGGGAGAATGTCACCACGAGCCGGTGCTCTCCATGGAGGCCCAGGGTTCGGCTTTTGGAAGGGGGTCGCCGTTCTGCAGGAGTTCGATGGAGATGCCGTCCGGCGTTTTCACGAAGGCCATGCGGCCGTCGCGCGGGGGGCGATTGATGGTGATGCCCGCGTCCATCATCTTCTGGCAGGTGGCGTAGATGTCGTCGACGCCGTAGGCGAGGTGGCCGAAGGCGCGGCCGAGGCCGTAATCTTCTTCCGAACCCCAGTTATAGGTGAGCTCCACGGGCTTGTCCGGCTCGCCCGGGGGAGACATGAAGACAAGCGTGAACTTGCCCGCTTCGCTGTCCATGCGTCGGGTCTCTTCGAGCCCGAGGAACTCCTCGAGGAAGCCCTTGGTCTTCTCCAGGTCGTGCACCCGGATCATGGTATGGAGGTATCTCGTGCCCATCGTCCTCATCCGTTTTCCACAGGGACTTTGCGTTTGTCCCCGCTCAAATCTTTCTGTCCACAGGACAGTCCACCGAAGGTCGTGCCATGCAGAGTGACACCGCAAGAGAGGCCGACCGCCCCATGAATGATATGTCCCGCGACGCTGAACAACAGGCCGAGATGGCCGCATTGCGTGACGATCCGCAACCGACGCGGCGCGCCGTGGCGGAAGCAATGGAGGCGAGGCTATACGAGGCGGTGCCTGTGCTTGATCACGGCTTCGTGCGGGTGATCGACTATATGGGCGACGATGCGGCCATCGTTCAGGCGGCCAGGGTGAGTTACGGACGCGGCACCAAGACCGCGCGGTCCGACGAGGGCCTCATCCGCTACCTGATGCGTCACTGGCACTCGACGCCCTTCGAGATGTGCGAGATCAAGCTCCATGTGAAGCTGCCGGTGTTCGTCGCGCGGCAGTGGATCAGGCACCGCACGGCCAATGTGAACGAGATCTCCGCACGCTATTCGATCCTCGACCGTGAGTTCTATGTGCCGGCGCCCGAGCATCTGGCCGCACAGTCGAGCAGTAATCGCCAGGGCAGGGGCGCCGTGCTCGAAGGCGAAGCCGCGGCGCGCGTTCTGGACCTGCTCCGGGACGACGCGTCGCGGTCTTACACGCACTACGAAGAGATGCTGGACGAGGACGGGCCGGGGCTGGCGCGGGAGCTGGCGCGCATGACCCTGCCGATGAGCATCTACACCCAGTGGTACTGGAAGACGGATCTGCACAATCTCTTCCACTTCCTCAGGCTGCGGGGGGACGCGCACGCCCAGTACGAGATCCGCGCCTATGCGGAGGCGATGGGGGACATCGTGCAGGACTGGGTGCCCGCGGCCTGGCGGGCCTTCGAGGACTACCGGCAGAACGCCCGGCAATTCTCGGGGCCCGCCATGGCCTGCCTCCGGCGCATGCTGGCGGGCGAGGCGGTGACGGAGGAGAGCTCCGGCATGTCCGCCGGCGAGTGGCGCGAGTTTCAGGCAGCGCTTAAGGGCTGAGGGCTGCCTGGGTGCTGCCTGGGTGCTTCCTGGGCGCGGATAAAGGATAAACTTATCGCGTATAAAGGCGGTCCTAACCCCTTCCTGCGACGCTTCACCGGCCGACAGAAAGCCGGAAGGAGCGCCGATAATGGACCTGCTCGTGATCCTTGCCCTCGCCATGGCCAGCCAGGAGGCGGGCCCTGCGCCCGAGACCGGCACGGCCGAACCGCCGCCGGGGGCCTCCCGTCTCGTCGCCTGCCTTGCCACCCGGGCCGCGCGCTGCGGCTGCGCGGCGGAGGCGACCGTTCTCGACCATGGGCCGCGCCTCACTTGCCAGGCACGCCCGGAGGGCGCGGAGGCTGTGGCCGAGCGCTGATCTGGTGCTGATCGGGCGCTGATCAGCTTGTCGGCGCCTCCGGGGCTGCTCCGGTCTCCTCGGGCCCGGGGAGGCTGGTAAGGTGCAGGGCACGCGCGAGCTTGATCGTAGGCTTCACGCCGAAGAAGACCGAGCCGATCAGGAAGCACCAGGTGCCCGTGTAGACCCAGGTCTCGTAGAAGAACATCACCGAGCCGATCACGAAGAGCGCGGCGGCCAGGAAGTCGACCATGAGATGGGCGAGGTCGTAGTTTTGCCCGACCCTGAGATGGAGGGGCGTGTGGAGGTGGGGGTTGAGGTTCATGAGACGCTCCCTGGCAGCACTGTACGGCCCTACCGCCTAGCACGCTTTGGCGGCAGGCGGTGCGGTCTCCGACCGATCGCTGGATGCTTCAGGCGAAGAGGGGCTTGAGGGCCTGGCGGCACGCGGCGCCCGTTCGCCCGTCCGCGTCCTTCGACGGCGACCAGGCGGAGAGGGAGATGCAGCGGATGTCGTTGGCAGCCCTGAAGGCGGAGAGGGCGGCCGCCAGTTCCGCAGCATCGGGCCCGCCGGGCACGGGGTAGTTGAAGGCAGGCGCGGCCGTGGCGTCCAGCACGTCGAGATCGATGTGCAGGAGCACGGGGCCGTCGAGCTTCAGCGCCCCGAGCGCCACCGTCTCGATATGCGAGAGCGCGGAGTTGGCCACCGCTTCGGCTTCCAGCGGGTCGAGGTCCCGTCCGTCCACCAGCGTGACCGATGCCTCCGGTGCGGGCTTGGCGCCCACGGCATCCATCATCCATTGCGGGCCGCGACCGACCATCATGGCGAGCGGCATGCCGCCCAGGAACTGGGAGGGCGAGGTCTCTGGCGTGTTGAAGTCCGCATGCGCGTCGACCCAGACGATATGCGGCGCGAGGCCCGCCCGCTGGCAGCCCGCCAGGGCGGGCACGGCGGCGCAGCAGTCTCCGGCGAGGTTCACCGCCCGTGCCTCCTTTTCCAGCGCCGCGGCAACGGCATCGGCGACAGGGCGGTGCAGCACCGCCAATTCGGCCGCGCCGCGCCCCGCAATGGGGTGGGGGCCGTTGACGATGGCAGCGGCGGGCGCCTCGCCGACGAGGTCGGGCTCGGCATGTTCGAAGTATTGCGGGGTCACGATC
Organism: Pseudomonadota bacterium; assembly: GCA_038526025.1. GTDB lineage: Bacteria > Pseudomonadota > Alphaproteobacteria > Rhodobacterales > Rhodobacteraceae > Thermohalobaculum. The sequence continues at coordinate 1,315 of JBCBHB010000295.1, read as the reverse complement.
CAGTGGTCTGTCATGCCCCGAGGCTCCGACATCTGTCGCATGGTGGCAAGGCTGACGCCGACCCGCGCACGTGCTAGCTGAGGGCCTCCATCGAGAGGGTCCCATGCAAACCGACTATCGACTTGTGGCGCTTCTGGCGGCACTGACCGCGCTCGGCCCCTTTGCCCTGCAGATCCTGGCGCCGGCGCTGCCTGCCGTGGCCCGCGACCTGGAGGTGAGCGCAGGTGCAGCACAGCTGCTGCTCTCGCTCTCCCTTGTCGCCATGGCGGTCACCACGCTCATCTGGGGCCCGCTCTCCGACCGGTTCGGCCGGCGGCCCGTGATCCTGCTGGGGGTGAGCCTGGCGCTGATCGGCTCGGTGATCGGGGCGCTGGCGCCCACACTGGAGCTCGCCATCCTGGGCCGGCTGCTGCAGGCGGGGGGCGCTATCGCCGGCATGGTCCTCGGCCGGGCGATTGCGCACGATCTCTACGGGCGCGAGGGGTCGGCGGCGGTGATCGGTCAGATCACGGCGGTCATGGTCATGGCACCGATGATCGCGCCGGCGCTTTCGGGCGTGATCGTGGGGCAGGGGGATTGGCGCGGCATATTCTGGGCGGTGGCGCTGCTCTCCGGCATCCTGCTGCTCGCCGCGGCGCTGCGGCTGCGTGAGACGGCGCCGGGCGGGCATGAGGGCGAAAGCTTCGCCGAGACGCTGGCCGATACGGCGCGGGGGTTCCGCGAGATCGGCTCGCTCGCCCGTTTCTGGTGCTATGCGGGCTTCGGCGTGGCGTCGCTCTCGGGCTTCCTGTTCTTCGTGGGGGCCGCGCCCTTCGTGATGCAGGAGGCCTATGGCCGGGGGCCTACCGAGTACGGCCTCTGGTTCATGCTGGTCGCCATCTCCTACATGGCCGCGAACTTCGCCTGTGGCGGCGTGAGCCGGCGGCTGGGGGGCGACCGGACGCTGCGCCTCGGCGCTTATGTCGCGATCTTCGGGCTGGTGCTGGCGGCGCTGCTGGCCGCGCTCGGGGTCCATCATCCCCTGGCGCTGGTGGGGCCGGTGATGTTCCAGTCCGTCGGTGCGGGGCTTGCCGTGCCCAATGCTATGGCGGGGGCGACCGCGGCGGTGCCGGAGCGGGCAGGGGCGGCGTCGGGCCTCATGGGCTCCTGCCAGTTCCTAGCGGCGGGCGTGGCGACGCAGATCGCGGGCCTCCTGCCGCACGACACGGCGCTCCCGCTCAGCCTCGGCATGCTGGTGCTTCTGGGCGTGGGGCTCGCCCTCCCTCTGGTGGGCGACTTTGCGTCAGCCTGTCACGCGGGTCTCGACCCGCTCCAC
>JBCBHB010000294.1:0-4523 GCA_038526025.1 Pseudomonadota bacterium | reverse complement strand
CTCGGCTCTCGACACGCTGCGCATGGCCCTGGGGCGACGATGGCGAGCACGACTATCCAGGAACCGGCGACGCAGACCGCCCGGCCGAGTGAAAGCGAAGAGCGCTACCGCCTCGCGCTCGACGCTGCGGGGCAGGGGGTCTGGGACTGGTGGATCGAGCAGGACCGGCTGCACTGGACCGAGGGTAATACCCGACTGCTCGGCCGCGCTGCCGCGGAGGCGCCGGCGGACATGGGTAGCTGGCGGGCCAGCATCCACCCGGACGATCTGGCCGAGTTCGATGCAGCGCTGGCACGGCACCTCGCCGCCGGCGGGCGCTTCGAATGCCGCTATCGCATCCGCGCAGCGGGCGAGATGTGGCGCTGGTGGGAGACCCTTGGCGCGGCGCGGCGCGACGGCCAGGGGCGCGCCCTCCGCATGCTCGGCACCAATCGCGACGTGACCGACGAGGTCGCCCGCGCCAACGCCCTGGCCGAGGCCGTGGCCGCGGCAACAGCCGCGAGCGCCGCGAAGAGCACCTTCCTCGCCCAGATGAGCCACGAGATTCGGACGCCCATGAACGGCGTGATCGGCATGACGGATTGCTTGCGCGAGAGCAGCCTCGACGAGCGCCAGCGCTCGGCAGTGGAGACGATCCTGCGCTCCGCCGAGGCGCTCCTCGCCATCGTGAACGACGCGCTCGATCTCGCGAAGGTCGAAGCGGGGGAGCTCGAGCTTGCGAGGGCGCCCTTCGATCTGCACGCAACGCTCGAGGATGTGGCTGCGCTGCTCGGGCCGGTGGCCCGGCGGAAGGGGCTCACGCTCATCCTCGATCTCGACCAGGCCATGCCCGCGCGGGTGGTCGGGGACGAGACGCGGCTTCGCCAGATCGTCACGAACCTGCTCGGCAACGCTGTGAAGTTCACCCAGCAGGGCCATGTGGTCCTGCGTCTCTTTCCGGCCGGTGAGGCAGGCGCTGTCGTGATCCAGGTGCAGGATACCGGGCCCGGCATCCCGCCCGCGTTGCGGGACCGCATCTTCACCGCCTTCGCGCAGGGGCCGCTCCGCACGGCGCAGGAAGGGGGCACCGGGCTCGGCCTCGTCATCTGCCAGCGGCTGGCAGAGGCGATGGGCGGCAACGTGACCTTGGAGCCGGTGGCAGGGCCGGGTGCTAACTTCACCTGCACCTTGCAGCTCGACCCGGCGCCTGAACCCGAGCGGGGGGTCGAGCCCGCCGGGCCCGTGATGGTTCCTGCCGGGCACGTGGCGCTGGTGGTCGAGCATGCGGAGAAGCGGGCGGTTCTTGCGCGTCTGCTCGAAGGATGGGGCTGGAACGTTACGGCCCACCCCGATCTTGCCGACCTGGAGGCCGCCTGCGAGGGCCAGGCCATTGGCACGGTGGCAATCCTGGACGCCGTTGCCGTTGCGGGTGAGCCGCTGGCCGCGCTGGCCCATATCGTCACGCTTGGCCCGTCCGCGCTGGGGCTGCTGGCGGACGAGGACTGTGAGGCCGTAACGATCCTGCGCGAGGCCGGGCTCGACAGTCTGGAGCTGCCGGTCTGTGAGGAGCCGGTCCGCCCGTCAGCGCTTCGTGCCATGCTCGCGGCGCTCGCGGAGAGCGCCGCGGCGGCGGGCGATCCGTCGGCGTCGGGGGCAGGGGCCGTGCAGCGGCGCCGGGCGGGCGCGTCGCCCGCGCGCAGTGCCCCCGCTCACGCGCCCGAACACCCGCTTCGGCACCCCACGGCCACAGTCCTCGTGGCGGAGGACAACCGGATCAATCGCCTCGTCATCGGGCGGTTGCTCGAACAGGCGGTCGGGCAGGTGATCTTCGCCGAGACGGGGGAGGAGGCCGTGGCGCTCTGGCAGGTCCATCCGCCCGATCTCGTGCTGATGGACCTGCAGATGCCGGTGCTCGACGGTTATGGCGCCGCGCGGGCCATCAGGGCGGCGGAGCATGAGACAGGGCGCGCCCGCGTCCCCATCGTCGCCCTCACCGCCAACGTGCTGGAGGACGATCGCGGCCGTTGCACGGCTGCCGGCATCGACGATTTCATGGACAAACCCTTGCGGCGCGAGGCGCTGCTGCAGCGGCTCGATCACTGGCTCGAGGACGCCGGGGTGCCACAGGTTGGCGAGCAGGAAGCGGGGCGGGAGGCCGGGCACACGGCGGCCTAGGGCGCGGCTGCAACGCTGGCCTGCAGCGCTGGCTGGGGCGGCAGGATTCGAACCTGCGCATGGCGGTACCAAAAACCGCTGCCTTACCGCTTGGCTACGCCCCAGTTGCCCCCGTCATAGGCCCGGCTCCGGGGAGCGGCAAGACCGCGCTGCGCGCAGACCGCCGCAGGGCCGGAAAACCGGCATTCTCCCTCGCCGTCGCGTTGCCGCCAGCCGCCTGTTGGTGCTGCGCGATAGAGCGTCGAGGATGCTGCCCGGACGCCCTTGCACGCCAGCGCGCTCCCGCGTATATCGCCCGAGCGCCGGCGCGGAGTGTAGCTCAGCCTGGTAGAGCACTGTCTTCGGGAGGCAGGGGCCGCAGGTTCGAATCCTGCCACTCCGACCATGGGCGCCAGCGCCCGGTCTCGGCGCAGCACCTTCCCGTCCCACCGATCCTCGCGCCCCAACCCCGCGTTTCGCTATGCAGCCGGGGGCCGCTTGGCCGTTCGTGAGCGCCGGTCGTCCTCCATCGCCTCCGCCGCGCGGGCCAGCATCGCCGCCGGCCGTTCGGACCGGGTGCGCGTGGCGCTGCCGATGGAGGCGACGACGGCAGCAAGCGGCTCACGTGTCTGGGTGTTGATGAGCTTGAGATCGTTCACCCCGCGGCGCAGCTCGGCAATCACCTCATGGGCGCTCGTCACGTCCCGGTTCCGGGCAAGAAGGCCGAAGCGCTCGGTATCGAGCCGCAGCGCCACGTCCCCATCGCGCTGGGCACTGCGAACGAGATTGGCGCAGCGGGTCACCACATGTTCCGCCGGCTTCCGGCCGAACCGGCGCAGAAACTCGTCGTAGTTGTCGATCTCTAGCAGGATGAGGCTGAAGGGCTGGCGCGACTGCTCGGCCTCGGAAGCGATCCGCGGCAGGGCATCCTCGAAGAACCGGCGGTTGGGCAGCTGCGTCAGCGGATCGAGCAGCACGCTTTGCCGGAGCTCGCGAAGCTCACGCTGCATGGCCAGCATCTGCGTGCGCACGGTCTCGAGCCCGCTACCCAGCCGGCTGATCGCGCGCACATGCTGCTGCGTGTCCTTCTTCAGCTCCGAGAGGACGCGAAGCCGCGTGGCCGGATCTGCCGCCTTGTCCATCGCCTTGTCGGCCTGTTCGATCTTGTAGCTCAACGCTTCGCCATGCGCCGCGCCGACCTCGACGAGATCGATCACCTCGGCAAGCTCCTCCCCCATGCGCGAGCCGATGCGTTCCACCCCGGCGTTGATGCTTTCCGGCGCGAGGTACTGCTGGTGGAGCCGGTCGATCAGCTGAAGCGGTACCTCGCCGCCCGCAAGCGCCGCGTCGATCTGCGCGCGCAGCCCCTCGTTCCCGCCGCTCACATAGTTGAACCAAACCTCGTAGGCCCTCGGAAAAGGCGGCACGCGATAGCGCTGCGAGAGATCGAGCACGCGCGAGGCAAGCACACGCGCCTCCGCGAATGGCGACTGCTCACGCTCCATGATCTTCCCCGCTTGCTGCCGCCCGCTGCCGCCCACATCGCCCTGGGCACCATGACCGGGGCATGATGGCCGGGGTTGCCGTGTAGCAGGCGTCGGTAAGCAGTCGGTGAAGCGCCCGGGCCGCCAGGGCCTCAACGGCGCTCGAAGAGCTTCTCGAGCTGGTCGCGCGCCAGGCGCACGGATGTCGGGCGCCCGTGGTTGCAGCGCTGGGCCCCGGGCGTGGCCTCCATCTCTCGGAGCAGTGCGTTCATCTCCCGCAGGCTCAGCCGCCGCCCTGCCCGGACCGAGCCATGGCAGGCCATGCGTGAGAGAACGGCGTCGAGGCGTGCCTCCAGGCTTTCGGCGGTGCCGCTGTCTTCCAGTCCGTCGGCCACATCGCGGAGGAGCGCGGCCGGGCAGGCCTGCCCCAGCAGCGCCGGCACCGCCCGCACACAAACCGCCCCCTGCCCGAAGGCCTCCACTTCGAGCCCGAGTTCCAGCAGGAGCGCGGCCGCATCCAGCACAGGGCCTGCTTGATGGTCCAGCTCGACGATCTCGGGGATCAGCAGCGCCTGTCGCGCCACCCCATGCGCCGCGCGCGCCGCCTTCAGCCGCTCGAGCACCAGCCGCTCATGCGCCGCATGCTGGTCGACGAGGACCACGCCGTCCTGCGTCTCGGCGATGATGTAGGTCTCGTGCAGCTGCGCGCGCGCCTCGCCGAGGGGCAGAGCCCGTCCGCCGATTTCAGCCGCTTCCGCCGCCGGTCCTGCGGCCGGCGCTGTCGCCCCGCCTATCGTGCTCTCCGGCAGCGTGCCCAAACTGCCCAAGCCTGACCCCGCCGTGAGGGGCGCTTGGGCGGCCGCCGCCTCCGCGAAGCCAGCCATGCCCCCGGGCCGCCACTCGGCG
>JBCBHB010000293.1:0-4535 GCA_038526025.1 Pseudomonadota bacterium | reverse complement strand
CCGGCCCGAGTGAGCGCTGTCGACATCGCGGATGGCTCCTTCATCGGCCCGGTCCGCCCTGCAACCATCGCGGCAGTGACTGTTGGCGGCGACGGAGCCGACCTCGGCGGTCCACTCTCGCCGACCGACGCCGCCGTGAGCGTCGTCGCCAGCGATCGCGCCTGGGTGCGGGTCCGCGGCGGCGGCCGCGAGGTGCTTTTCGAGGGCATCCTCGAGGCCGGAGATCGCTTCGACCTGCCAGAAGGGGCGGATGGGGCCACGCTGCGTGCGGGCAATGCGGGCGGCATCTTCATCGCCCTCGGCCCGACGCGGTTCGGCCCGATCGGGCGCGCCGGACAGGTCGTCAAGCGCGTGGCTCTCGACGCGGATACGGTGCGTGCCTCTTTCCCCGAGGCGCCCGTCCAGGCCGCAGTGGAGCCGGATGAGACCGGAACGGTCGCCGGTCTCGCGGAATAGCGCCACGCAATAGCGCTCGAACCGCGTCGCGCCCCCTCGACGCCGCACGCCATCGCGCCTAGGTTCCCGATCACGGAAAGCGGCAAGACACGCCCCACAGACCCGTGCCTCAGAGGAGCGACCCGATGAGCATCAACCACGTCCGCCCGTGGCGCAACATCTACCGCCGCGAGAGCCGAAAGATCCGCGTTGGCAAGGTCGAAGTGGGCGGGGATGCACCGATCTCTGTGCAGACCATGACCAACACGCTCACCACCGACGTGCAGGCGACGATCCGGCAGGTGAACGACTGTGCCGAGGCCGGCGCCGACATCGTGCGCATCTCGGTTCCGGACGAGGAAAGCTCCGCCGCCCTGAAGCAGATCGTCCCGCATGTCGACGTGCCGATCGTGGCCGACATCCATTTCCACTACAAGCGCGGCATCGAGGCCGCCGAGGCGGGCGCCGCCTGCCTGCGCATCAACCCGGGCAATATCGGGGATGAGAAGCGTGTCAAGGAGGTCATCAAGGCCGCGCGAGACCATGACTGCTCGATCCGCATCGGCGTGAACGCGGGCTCCCTCGAGCGGGATCTGCTCGAGAAATACGGCGAGCCGTGCCCGGACGCGATGGTCGAAAGCGGGCTCGACCACATCAAGATCCTGCAGGACAACGACTTCCACGAGTTCAAGATCAGCTGCAAGGCGTCGGACGTGTTCCTCGCCGCGGCTGCCTACCAGCAGCTCGCGGAGCAGACCGATTGTCCGATCCATCTCGGGATCACCGAAGCGGGTGGCCTGGTCTCGGGCACCATCAAGTCCTCGATCGGCCTCGGAAACCTTCTCTGGATGGGCATCGGGGATACGATCCGGGTGTCGCTCTCGGCGGATCCCGTCGAGGAGGTGAAGGTCGGCTACGAGATCCTGAAATCCCTCGGCCTGCGCCACCGGGGCGTGAACATCATCAGCTGCCCGTCCTGCGCGCGCCAGGGTTTCGACGTGATCAAGACCGTGGCGACGCTCGAGGAGCGCCTGGCCCATATCAAGACGCCGATGTCGCTCAGCATCATCGGCTGCGTGGTGAACGGCCCCGGCGAGGCGCTGATGACCGATGTCGGCTTCACCGGCGGCGGCGCGGGCAAGGGCATGGTCTATCTCGCCGGCAAGCAGTCCCACACCATGTCGAACGAAGAGATGGTCGAGCACATCGTCGAACAGGTGGAGCAGAAGGCCACCGAGATCGAGGCGGCCGAAGCGGAGAAGGCGGCGGCGACGGCGGCGGAGTGACGGCGATGACGGCTCGGGCAACGGCGCCGGGCGACCTGCCCGCGTTCGACCGGTGATGCGCTGGCTGGTGCGCGCGGCGGGGCTGCTCCTCGTCGTTCTGTCGGTTACGGGGCTGTGGGTACGGGCGGCCGACCACGACCCCGCCGTCTGGCATGTGGACCCCACCGCCGCGGCCCGTACCGGGAAACCCAACGATTTTCTCGCCGCCCCGCAGGGCAGCACGCAGGCGCCGGTCGATCTGACCCTCAGGACGGCGCCGTCCGAGCCCCTCGCGGCGTTCGACCGGGTCGCCATGGAGGCCAACCGGGTGGAAGTGGTGGCCGGAAGCGTCGCCGACGGGCACATCACCTATGTGCAGCGCTCCGCGCTCTTCGGTTTCCCCGACTACGTAAGCGTCAAGGCGGTCGACGGGCCCGATGGCGCGTCCATCGCCGCTTGGTCACGGTCCCGCTTCGGCCATTCCGATCTCGGCGTGAACAAGGAGCGCCTGACCGCCTGGCTCGCTGCCGCCGGCTTCGAGTAACGCCCGGCGCCGAGGGCCTGCCCCACCGTGCTCCCGCAAAGACCGATCGCGGCGACCAGCCGCGATGCCGCATGGTTCGGAGAAGAGGGGTGGGCTCAGACGCCCGGGCAGCCGTCGCTCTGATGCCGCCAGATCGTCAGGTTCTCCGCCTCCTCGCAGCGCGAGGTGACCTCCCGCCCGCCGATGCGCAGGCATGCCATCTGGCCCACTTCCACCCGGCCGCCGGTGCTGTCGGTACAGTAGCAGTCCGGGTAGCTGTAGCCTTCCTTCGCTGGCGGGCGCACCCAGCCGCGCGGCGCAGCCTGGGCGTTCAGCGTCTCCGAGCCATCTGCCCGCGCCTCTGGAGGGGAGAGCGCGAGGATCGGAAGGAGAGCGAGTGTCCAAAGCAACCGTGCCATGACAATTATGGTACACGTTCTAGCCCGTATCGCAATGCAGAAGCTCTTGACCGTCCGGCGGGCCAGGCATAGGCGATCGCGATGTTTCCGGAAGATCGCCTCAACGAGATCGTCGCGCGCGCCGAGTTCCTCGAAGCGCGCCTCGCCGACACGGGCGATGCCGACGAAATCGCGACCCTCAGCAAGGACTATGCCGCCCTGCGCCCCGTGGTTGCGAGCATCGGGGACTGGCGCGCCGCGCGTCAGGCCCTCGCAGAGGCCGAAGCGCTCTTCGACGACCCGGAAATGCGCTCCCTCGCCCGGGAGGAGGCGGCGGAGATCGAAGCGCGTCTGCCCGCGCTCGAGCAGGCGCTGCGGCTTGCGCTGTTGCCGAAGGACGCGGCGGACGACGGTGCCGCGATCCTCGAGATCCGGCCAGGCACCGGAGGGGACGAGGCGGCGCTTTTCGCTGCAGACCTGATGCGTATGTATGCCCGCTATGCGGACGCGATGGGGTGGAAACTGGAGATGCTCGAAGAGAGCCTCGATGCGCTCGGGGGGCTCCGGGAAGGCGTTGCGGCGGTTAAGGGCGAAGGCGTCTTTGCAAGGCTCAAATTCGAGTCGGGCGTTCACCGTGTGCAGCGCGTGCCGGTGACGGAGTCGGGTGGGCGCATCCATACCTCGGCGGCAACTGTTGCGGTCCTGCCGGAGGCGGGCGCCGTCGACATCGAGATCAGGCAGGAGGACCTGCGGATCGACACGATGCGCGCGTCCGGCGCGGGCGGGCAGCATGTGAACACGACGGACAGCGCCGTTCGCCTGACCCATGTGCCGACGGGGCTCGTGGTGACCGCCTCCGAGAAATCGCAGCACCAGAACCGGGCGCGCGCGCTCGAGGTGTTGCGGGCACGGCTCTACGACATCGAGCGGCGCCGGGCGGATGCCGAGCGCGCGGCCGAGCGCAAGGGGCAGGTGGGCTCCGGCGACCGTTCCGAGCGCGTCCGAACCTACAACTTCCCGCAAGGCAGGGTCACGGACCACCGCATCGGCCTTACGCTCTACCGGCTCGAGCAGGTGATGGCGGGGGACCTTGGCGAGATCGTCGACGCGCTCATCGCCGCTGACCAGGCGGCGCGCCTGGCCGCCGAGGGCTTCTAGTCATGGGCACGCGTGACGTCATCGGGGGCCGCCCCCGGTCCGTTGCCCTCAGCGAGGCAGGCAAGCGCCTCGCGGCGGCCGGGATCGGCGCCCCGCAGCGTGAGGCGCGGTTGCTGATGCGCTGGGCCATCGGTCTCGACGCGGCGGCGCTGGCGATCACGGATGATCTCCCCTTGACCGAGAGGGAGGCCGAGCGCTTCGAGGCCGCACTGGCTGCCCGGGAAAGGCGCCAGCCCATGGCGCAGATCGTGGGTGAGCGGCTTTTCTGGGGACGCACATTCCGTGTGACGCCGGCCGTTCTGGACCCTCGCCCGGAAACCGAGGGCCTGATCTCGGGAGCCCTTGAGGGACCGGCCCCGCGCCGGGTCGCGGATCTTGGCACCGGTTCGGGCTGCATCCTCGTGACCCTGTTGGTCGAATGGCCAGGTGCGTCGGGGATCGGCACGGACCTCTCCGCCGACGCCCTTGCCATCGCCTCGGAGAATGCCGAACGACACGGTGTGGGGGCGCGCGCGACGTTTCAGGAGACATCGTGGCTTGAGGGCGTGGAGGGACGCTTCGACCTCATCCTCTCGAACCCGCCCTACATTGCCGCGTCGGAGCTGCCGTCGCTTGCACCGGAGGTGCGGGACCATGAGCCCAGAGGCGCCCTTGTGCCGGATCCCGACCCCGGGGGCGACGGTCTCGGCGCCTACCGTGCCATCGCCGCCGCTGCGCTTCAGCATCTGGTTCCCGGAGGCCGCCTGCTGCTGGAGA
>JBCBHB010000292.1:0-4577 GCA_038526025.1 Pseudomonadota bacterium | reverse complement strand
GAGCCAGACGGGCCGGTCATACCCCGCCGCGCGCAGTTCCATCAGGAGCCGCTGGGCCTTGCCGAGGGCATAGGCGCCGACCGCGTGGGCACGCTCGGGGAAGACCTCGAGGGAGCGGAGGAGCTTGGCGATCTCGCCCGCAACGGGCGGGTGGCGGAAAACGGGCAGCCCGAAGGTCGCCTCGGTCACGAACAGATCGCAGGGCACGAGCTCGAAGGGCTGGCAGGACGGGTCCGCGCGCCGCTTGTAGTCCCCCGACACCACGGCGCGCATGCCGCCCTTCTCGATCACCACCTGCGCGGAGCCGAGAACATGGCCCGCGGGGGCGAGGCGGAGGTCCACATCGCCGACACGGATCACCTCGCCATAGTCCAGCGCCTGGGTGCTGGCGAAGGCGTCCTCGCCGTAGCGGGTCTTCGCAATGACCACCGTTTCGGGGCTGGCGAGGAGCGCCTCGTGGCCCGGCCGGCAATGATCCCCATGCGCATGGGTGACCACGGCCCGCGGCACGGGGCGCACGGGGTCGATATGGAAGTCTCCGGCGGGGCAGTAGAGGCCCTGGTCGGTGAGCGTGAGGAGATCGCGCGCGTTCATGGCAGGGAGGTAGCGCCGGGGCGCCCGAGGCAACCTGGGCGGTCAGTCGCCGCCATCCCCGTCACCATCGCCGAAGAGATTGTCCCAGAACCCGCCGCCTCTTCGGCGGGTCGCCCGGGTCCTGACGACATGGTCCGAGGTCATGTCGAAGACCTCGCTCACGATCTCTTCGACGTCTTCGTCCCTGTCGTTGTCCCGGTCTTTGTTCTTGTCACGGGAGCGACGGCGCTGACGGCGGCGTTCACCTGGGCGGCCCTCCCGCTCCCAGCCTCGCGTCAGGCGGGCGAGGCGGCGGCGATATCCCTCATCAGCATGGCTGGCGCTCAACTCCCCGGTCTCGCTCGAGGCCGTTCCGATGTTTGCGCGGCGCACTGCGCTGTCGCCATAGAGGCCGTCGCCATAGCCGCGTTCGGACCAGTGTGTGGCGATCTCACGGTCAAGCCCGTCCGTCTCCCGCGGGCCCGCTGGCTTTCGGTAGACGACCAGGAACAGGAAGAGCGGCACCAGGATCACCAGAAGCGCAATGGTGATGTAGACTGCAGGGTGCATGGAGCCGGCCCAGGAGAGATCCCCTGCGATCGGTGCTGCGCCGTCGAAAATGGCCGTGAGCTCGGGATCTGCCGCGCCGGGCTCGCGCGCCGACGCGGGCGAGGTGCTCTTCAGTTCCATGCGCTGGCCCCCACCCTCGCTATGCGGGGTGCCGCCGGCAGCCCCAGGCCGTCGTCCGCACGGCCTTTGCTAAGGGGCAGCGTAGCACAGGGTGGTTGAGCGGCGAAGCGTCGCGGCGTCCAAGAGCTTATGGGGCGGGCCCGGTCGCTCCCGAGCAATGAAGGGGCGAGATCGAGTGATCGCGCGGGCTCGCCTGCCGCTATGAGCGCCGTTGTGATGAAGGACCGTCGGGGCGTGCCCGGCGGCGCGGCGGCCGAGGAGCGACGCGATGCTGATCCTGACCTGCCCCTACTGCGGGGCGCGCTGTACCGAGACCGAGCTGCACCCGGGCGGTGAGGCGCATCTCAAGCGCATGGGGCCGGAGGCGAGCGACGGCGATTTCTCCGACTATCTCTTCACGCGCAAGAACCCGAAGGGCGTGCATTTCGAGCGCTGGCGGCATGCTTATGGCTGCGGCAAGTGGTTCCACGCAGCCCGCTGCACCGTGACGCTCGAGGTGTTCGCGACGTACCCGGCACAGGTGGGCGAGATCCCGGAGGATGTGGTGGCCGCTGTGCAGGCGCGCCGTCCGGACTGGCAGCCGTCGGACTGGAGCTGAGCGCCATGGCACATCGCGTTCCGGACACAGGTCGGCTGATCGACCGATCGAAGCCGCTCAAGTTCCAATTCGACGGACAGGAGATGACGGGCTATGCGGGCGATACGCTGGCCTCGGCGCTCCTGGCCAATGGTCGTGTGTTCGTCGGCCGGAGCTTCAAGTACCACCGGCCGCGGGGGATCGTCGCGTCGGGTGCGGAGGAGCCCAACGCGCTGATGGGCATCGGGGCGGCGACCCCCTCGGGCCCGCGCTTCGAGCCGAACCAGCGGGCGACCACGACGGAGCTGTTCGACGGGCTGGAGGCGATCAGCCAGAACCACTGGCCGAGCCTCGAGACCGATGTGGGCGCGATCAACGCCGCGGTGGCGGAGGTGGCGCCGGTCTTCTCCGCGGGCTTCTACTACAAGACGTTCCTCAAGCCGCGCGTGGCCTGGAAACATGTCTTCGAGCCCTTCATCCGGCAGGCCGCCGGCCTCGGCAAGGCGCCTGAGGCGGAGGACCCGGACAGCTACGAGCATTTCCATGCGTTCTGCGATGTGCTGGTGGTGGGCGGCGGGCTTGCCGGCATCGCCGCCGCGCGGGCGGCGGCGGCCTCCGGCGCCGACGTGCTGCTGGTGGAGCAGACGGCCCATTGGGGTGGTCGCGCGCTCGTCGAGACCGATACGGCCATCGATGGGCAGTTGCCGGCGGACTACGCAGCCTCGGAGCTTGCCGCGCTCGAGGCGATGCCCAACGTACGGATGCGCACGCGCACCATGGCGGCGGGGCTCTACGACCACGGCTGGGCGCTGCTCTACGAGCGTGTTCGCGACCATGAGCCCGGTGTGCCCGGACCGCGGCACAGGCTTTGGAAGGTGCGCGCGAAGCAGATCGTGGTGGCCACGGGCGCCATCGAAAGGCCGCTGACCTTCAACTGCAACGACCGGCCCGGTGTCATGCTGGCGGCGGCGGTGCGGGACTACATCCGGCTCTACGGCGTGTGCCCCGGCAAGCGCGCGGTGGTGGTGGCGAACAACGACGACGCCTACCGCACGGCGCTGGCGCTGCACGAGGCAGGTGCCACGGTGAAGGCGGTGCTCGACACGCGGGCGCGGGCCGAGGGGGCGCTGCCCTCGAAGGTGCGGGCGCTGGGTGTGCCGGTACATGAGGGCCATGCCATCGCGAAGGTGGAGGGCGCAAAGTCCATCGACTTCATCCAGCATGGCCGGGTGACGCGGGACGGGCTTATCGGCAAGACCGAGCGCCTTGCGGTCGACCTTGTCGCGATGTCCGGCGGCTGGTCCCCCGTGGTCCATCTCTACAGCCACTGCGGCGGCAAGCTGACCTGGGACGATGCGCAGGTGATGTTCCGCCCGGCGCCCGAACGCGGCGCGCCGACGGGGGCTGCGGGCGAGGTGACCACGCGCTGCGCGGGCACGGCGAACGGCCACCTCTCCACCGGCGCGATGCTGGCGGATGCGGCGGCCGCGGGCCATGCGGCGGCAGAGGCGGCGGGCTTCACGCCCGTATCCGCCGAGCCCACGGTGGTGACGGAGCCCGAGGAGGCGTCGATCGCGTCCCACTGGATGAGCCCGTCCGAAGGCAAGCTCCGCTACGGCACGAAGCATTTCGTCGACTTCCAGAACGACGTCACCGCGTCGGACGTGATGCTGGCCGCGCGCGAGGGCTATGAGAGCGTGGAGCACACCAAGCGCTACACCACCCTCGGCATGGCGACGGACCAGGGCAAGACGTCGAACATCAACGGCCTCGCGCTTCTGGCCGAGCAGCTGGGCGTGACCATTCCGGAGGTGGGCACCACCACCTTCCGCCCGCCCTACACGCCGATCTCGCTGGGGGCGATCGCGGGGCCGGCGAAGGGCAAGCTCTTCAAGCCCGTGCGCCAGACCATGATGCATGACTGGCATACTGCGAACGGCGCGGATTTCGAGCCGGTGGCGGACTGGGAGCGGCCCTACTGCTATCGCCGGCGCGGCGAGACGCGCGAGCAAGCGGTGCGCCGAGAGGTGCTGAACGCGCGCGAGAAGGTCGGGCTCCTCGATGCCTCCACGCTCGGCAAGATCCTGGTGAAGGGGCCGGATGCGGGGCGCTTCCTCGACCGGATCTACACCAACATGATGTCGACCCTGAAGGAGGGCCGCTGCCGCTACGGCCTCATGTGCAACGAGAACGGTTTTCTGTTCGACGACGGCGTGGTGGTGAGGCTGGGGCCGGACAGCTTCCTTTGCCACACCACCTCCGGCGGCGCGGAGCGGGTGCATGGCCATCTCGAAGAGTGGCTGCAGACCGAGTGGTGGGATCTGAAGGTCCACACTATGAACGTGGGCGAGGAATGGTCCCAGGTTGCCGTGGCGGGCCCGAACGCACGCAAGCTCATCGAGGCGGCGGGCACGGATATCGACATCTCGGGCGAAGCGCTGCCCTTCATGAGCTGGAAGGCAGGGACGATTGCCGGCTGCCCCGCGCGGCTCTTCCGCATCTCGTTCTCCGGCGAGTTGTCCTACGAGATTGCGGTGCCGGCGTCTCACGGGCTGAAGCTCTGGGAGGCGCTGCTGGCGGCCGGCGAGCCGCTGGGTGTGATGCCCTACGGGACCGAGGCGCTGCATGTGATGCGCGCCGAGAAGGGCTTCATCATGATCGGGGACGAGACCGACGGGACGGTAAGACTGTCAAATGGGGCAAAATCTACCGATCCGGCGTCATGTCGGGGCTGACC
>JBCBHB010000291.1:0-4588 GCA_038526025.1 Pseudomonadota bacterium | reverse complement strand
CCGGGGCCGAACGCGGAGGTGGTGATCGCCTCTCAGGGCTGTGGGGCGCCCGAGGCCATCGAGGCCGCCGGCAGCCTCGAGGGCTACAGGCGCGATATCGGCCTCCTCGCCGTTACCAGCGCGGACCGTCTCAATGCCGGCTGGACCGCGGCCCGTCGCGCCCGCGCCCGCGGCCACAAGGGCGCGGAGGCGCATGCCGAGCGTCTCCTCGGCGCCCTGCCGCCCCACTGCCTGATCGTGAGCGTGACCGACGGCCACCCGGCCACCCTTGCCTGGCTCGGCGCCGTCGCCGGCCACCGGCAGATGCCGCTCGGCGTCGAGCATTTCGGCCAGACCGGCACCATCGCCGACCTCTACCGCCATTTCGGCATCGATGCGGACGCGATCGTGGAGGCCGCGGGCAACCTCACCGCCGGCAAACCCATCGGCGCCGCGCTCTGAGGCGCAGAGGTTCACGGGGCGGCGCCGCTACGCTTTCGTAACACCTCGCCCCCATCCTCCCGCCCGGGCCATCGGGGCCCCCGGGGGCAGGCATGGCGGGTGAGGACGACGACAGCGTAGGCGGCAAGCCGCACGCGGCGGATCCGCGGCTCGATCGCGCGTCGCAGCCGCGCGGCGCCGATGCGATCTCCCAGATCGAGGCGCGCCTCTCCAGCCTCTTCGGCCCCCTCGAAGCCGCGTTGAAGACCAGCCGCCACGACGCTGCGGCCGAACCCGGCCAGCCCGTCGAAGTCAGCGCCAAAGTCTTCGCCGGCACGGTCGAGGACATGCTGGCGGCAAGGCGCGGCGGCACCGCACCCCGCGCGCCCGTCTTCGCCTGGCAGCCGGGGGAGGAGGCCACGGCGCTCGTGGTCGAGCTGCCGGGTGCCGCGCCGGAGGCCACCACCTGGCGCATCGAGGGCAGCGCGCTGTCGGTCGAGACCACGGGCGTGCCCGCCTTCGCCCTCGCCCTCACGCTGCCGGACGCGCTTTCCGGCCGGGCCGTAGGGGCAACCCATGCCAACGGCCTCCTCACCCTCCGCTTCGCTTGAAGGAACCCCGCATGCCGCGTCGCTTTGGCATTATGGCCGGTGCGCTCTGCACCGCGATCATCCTGCTCTTCGCCACCACCGGCTTCGCCGCCACGGAAGCTGCGTCCACAACCAGCTTCGCCACCGTGGGGACGGACGGGACGGCGCTCGAGGAGGAGCAGCTCCCGGCCCTTGGCGAGGCGGCCCTTCCCGCCGCCCTCCCGCTCTTCGCGCTCGGCTTCGCCGCGCTCCTCTTCTACCGCATGCGCTGGCGCTGACGGGTCTCTCAGGCCTCGGCAGCCCCGCGCCGCGCCAGCGTCAGCGGCAGAACCGCCAGCAGCACGCCTAGGCCGGTGATCTGCCAGTGCCCGATGCCGAGATCGAGCACCGTGGCCCCCGGCGCCGCGATCAGCAGCCCCGCGAGCAGCAGCAGAACCCGCAGCACCGCGCCCATCAGCCCCGAGCCGAGCCCGCCAACCAGGCTCACATGCCCCTGGATCGCGCCGGACATCAGCCACACGCCCAGCATCGCCGTGATGAAGACACTCACCACCTCGAAGGCCGGCGCCTCGCCGACCAGCGCGGGGTTCAGCACGAAGAAGAAGGGCACGATGTAGAGCACCCCGCCGAGCCGCATCGCCTCCAGCCCCGTCCGGAATGCCGAGGCGCCCGCCAGCGTCGCCGCCGCAAAGGCCCCCAGCGCCACCGGCGGCGTGATGTAGCTCACCATCCCCCAGTAGAGGATGAAGAGATGCACCGCGAGCACGTTGAGCCCCGCCTGCTCGAGCGCCGGCGCCAGCACCACGGCAAGGAAGATGTAGCAGGCCGTCACCGTCATCCCCATGCCGAAGATGAACGCCGTCAACGCCCCCATGAAGAGCAGCGCCATGATGCTGTCGCCCGCCAGGAAGATCAGGTCGTTCACCAGCGTGCCCGCAAGCCCCGTGGCCGAGAACGCGCCCACGATGAGCCCGATGCCGAGGAGCACACCCGTCAGCTCCGCCAGCGCCTTGCCCGTACCCCAGATCATGTCGGCAAAACCCTGCAGCCCCAGCCGCGTCGAGCGCTTGATCTGGTTCACCACCAGCAGCAGCCCCACGGCCCAGAAGGGCGCCAGCGTGTCCTGCCTCAGCACGATCATGAAGAACAGCAGCAGCGCGAAGACCGAGAGATAGATCCAGCCCGAGCGGAGCGTGTCGAGCAGCCGCGGCAGGTCCGCCCGCGGCAGCCCCTTCAGGCCCCGCCGCGCCGCATAGGCGTCGATCTGCGTGAAGAGCCCGAAATAGAACAGCGCCGACGGGATCGCCGCCGCCAGCGCGATCTCCACATAGGGCCGCCCCAGAAACTGCGCCATGATGAAGGCGGTGGCGCCCATGATCGGCGGCATCAGCACACCGCCGGTGGAGGCGCAGGCCTCCGTCGCCCCCGCCGTCCGCGCCTCGAAGCCCGTGCGCTTCATGGCCGGGATGGAGACGGCACCGGTGGTCAGCACGTTCGAGATGACCGAGCCGGACATGCTGCCCATGAACCCGCTGGCGAAGATCGCCACCTTCGCCGCCCCGCCGCGGAAATGCCCCACCAGCGCCAGCGCCAGGTCGTTGAAGAAGGCGCCGCCCCCCGTGCGCGCCAGCACCGCGCCGAACAGGATGAAGCCGATCACCAGGCTCCCGAACGCCTTCATCGGAATGCCGAAGGAGCTTTCGGCCGAGATCATGTGATAGGGCACCGTGTCCCAGAAGGGCTGCGCAAAGCCGTTCAGCGGATTCGGCACCTGGTCCGCGAAGGTGGGGTAGAGCGAGAAGAACAGAACGATGGCGAAGAGCACCGTGCCCCCCGTGCGCCGCGTCCCCTCCAGCACCAGCAGGTAGAAGAGGAGGGAGACCCACACCGCATCCTCCGGCGCGGCATACTCCCAGCCCATGTCGAGCGCGGTCTCCGCCGTCCAGGCGAAATACCCGGCCGCCCCCAGCGCCAGCGCCGCCAGCGCCCAGTCATAGGCCCGCGCGGGCCCGGCCATCCCCGGCACCGCGCGATAGGTCAGGAAGAGAACCGCGAGGAACAGCCCCGCCAGCAGGTAGAGATATCGCCCCTCGATCAGCACGATGCCGAAGAGCGTGAGGTTGAAGAGCTGATGGATGGCCAGCCCGATGGCCAGAAGCGTGGCGGCGATCACCACGCCACGCTCCAGCCTCTCCCGCCATGCCCCGCCGGCCGCCGCTGGCGCCCCCTCCCCCTCCGAGGGGGAGGGCCGGGGAGGGGGTCCGTCCGCGCTCACGCGCGCGTTCCGTCAGCGGCTCAGAAGACCACCTCGAAACCGCCGGCCTCGAGGGCGGCGCGCCGCTTGGCGTCCCAGGCGGCCTCCCAGTCGTCCGGGCCCTCGGCTTCCAGCTCGGCCCAGGCGGCGGCCAGCGCCTCCTGCCGGGCGATCAGCTTGTCGTTATGCGCCTGCGCCGCGTCGGTCCACACGCCGGCTTCCTTGAAGTACTTGATCGCGCCTTCGTGGTAGGGCGACACCCACTCGAAGTTCTGCTTGTCCATGGCCCAGCCCGAGATGCCCGGCGCGTTGCCGTCGTAGTCGGGGAAGAGCGCCACCATGGCCTTCGTCATGTTGTAGACGAGGTCCGCGTCCTGGTCCGCCATGGCGATCAGCACCGGATAGGCATAGCCCGCCGTCGGCGTCCCGTCCGTCCCGTCAATCGTGGCGCCCACCTTGGCCATCATCGGCGAGAAGAAGGGCGCGATGGCCTGCATGCGTGCGAGGCCTTCGGCGTTGTTCGGGTCGATCGGCGGCCAGTAGAGCCCGCGCGGGTTCGTCTCCTGCTCGTAGGTCCGCCCGGAATTGGTCGAGGCGAACACGGCATCGACCTGGTCGTTGCCCATGCCCTTCCAGCTGTCGGTGAAGCCGCCGAACTCCACGCGCTCCACATCGTCCCAGGTCAGCCCGCCATAGGCGAGATAGGCCTCGTTGTTCACGTTCAGCGCCGGGGCGCCGCGCACATAGGCCACGCGCTTGCCCTTGAGGTCCGAGTACTCGAAGCCCTCGCAGTTCGGCTTGCCCACATCCTCGCAGACATCCGCGGCCACGCCCATCGCAAGGCCCACGGTGCCGCCATTGTTGGCCAGCAGCACGCGTACCGGCTGCGGCCCCCAGTTCTCGGCGCCGAACTGGAACACGCCCTCCTGCGCCATGAACGACCCGCCCACGCCCGTGGCCGAGAACTGCACCTTGCCCTGGCGCAGCGGCTCGGAACGCGCCACGTCGTTCTTGCCCGGCAGCACGCGCAGGTTCACGCCCGCGGCATTCTTCAGCGCAGCCCCGATGGCGACCGACTGGTTGTAGCCCGCGGAGCCCGTGCCATAGGCCGTCCAGGCAAGCTGACCCGGCAGCTCGATGGACTCGTCGGCCAGCGCCGTCGTGGCGCCGAAGGCAAGGGCTGCGGCCAGCGCGGAAGCGGAAATCGCGAAGCGAAGCGTCATGGTGTTCCTCCCTGAAGGCCCCGTCATGGCGCGGGGCTCTGGAGATCACCATCGGCAGCGGCGGCCTGCTCCGTCAACCGCTTTGGGGCGGGGCGGGGCCT
>JBCBHB010000290.1:0-4605 GCA_038526025.1 Pseudomonadota bacterium | reverse complement strand
ACAAGGCCCGAGCCCGGCACAACCATCGCCCGCAACCCGTCCTTGATCTTCTTGCCACGCAAAATCTCGGCCGCCGCGCGCAAATCCTCGATCCGGCCATTGGTGCAAGACCCGATGAACACCGTATCAATCTCGATCTCGGACAGCGGTGTGCCGGGTGCCAGCCCCATGTAGTCGAGCGACCGTTTCGCCGCCTCCACCTTGCCGCCCTGGAAATCATCCGGCGCAGGCACAGACCCCGTGATCGGCAGCACGTCTTCGGGCGAGGTGCCCCAGGTCACGACCGGCGCGATGTCTTCGCCCTTGATCGTCACCACCATGTCCCACGCCGCATCGTCATCCGAATACAGCGTCTTCCACCAGTCCATCGCCGCTTCCCACTGCGCCCCTTTCGGCGCATGGGGCCGGCCCTTCACATACTCAAACGTCTTCTCATCGGGCGCGATCAGGCCCGCCCGCGCACCGCCCTCGATCGCCATGTTGCAAACGGTCATCCGCCCTTCCATGGACAGATCGCGGATCGCCTCGCCGCAATACTCGATGACATAACCGGTCCCACCCGCGGTCCCGGTTTTGCCGATCACCGACAGCGTGATGTCCTTGGCCGTCACACCGGGCCGCAGCTTGCCGGTGATCTCGACCTTCATGTTCTTCGATTTCTTCTGGATCAGCGTCTGGGTGGCCAGCACATGCTCCACCTCTGACGTCCCGATCCCATGCGCCAAGGCCCCAAACGCGCCATGGGTCGCGGTATGGCTGTCACCGCACACCACCGTCATCCCCGGCAAGGTCCACCCCTGCTCTGGCCCGACGATATGCACGATCCCCTGACGGATATCGTCGACGGGGTAATAGTGAATGCCGAACTCCTTGGCATTCGTGTCCAGGGCCGCCACCTGAATGCGACTATCCTCGGTCATGTTCGCCGGGTTCTCACGCCCCGCCGTCGTCGGCACATTGTGGTCGGGCACCGCAATCGTCTTGTCAGGCGCACGCACCGTGCGGCCCGTCATCCGCAAGCCCTCAAAGGCCTGTGGGCTTGTCACCTCATGCACAAGGTGGCGGTCGATATACAAAAGGCAGGTGCCATCCTCGGCCTCATGGGCCAGATGGGCGTCCCAGATTTTGTCGTAAAGCGTGCGGGCGGTCATAACGGTCCTCTCCCGGTCTGTGGATGCGGGTGGTTGGGTCTTGCGTCACACACCGCGTAGGCGGGACAGCACCGAACAGGTCGCACCAAAAAACCGCCACGGCAGGCGGGCGCGATCATCCATATCAAAGACTCGAACCATATCGGTGTGTAGCCCGCACACGCGCCGCTCACAAGACTGGGACCGTGCAGGGCCTTCAACTGCGCCGCCGCACCTGACATGATGCGGAACAAACGGGTGAGTGGGCGGTTACACATCAATGCGCAGGCGTTTTCTTTTGAAAGCCATCAATGCTTGGGTGGCTGCCGGCGTGCTGCTGCTGGCCCCCGCCGCGCACGCGCTTGACCGGGTGGAGATGAGCGCGCCTGGCGCCCCCGATGATCTGGTCGCCGCCCTGCAATCGGCGTCCCTCGTGGTGGCCGCCCGTCGCGAGGGCACCACCCGCGGGGATGAGGTGCTGGCCGCCGCCCAAGCCGACTATGCCCGCCTGGTCGCCGCCCTTTATGAAGATGGCCGCTTCGGCGCCACCGTCAGCATCCTGGTCGATGGGCGCGAGGCCGCGACTATCGATCCGCTGAACGCACCAGACACCGTGGGCACCGTCAGCTTCCGCATCGTCCCCGGCCCGGTCTACAGCTTCTCGCGCGCCGAAATCGCCCCCCTGGCCACCGGCACCGTTCTGCCACAGGGTTTCCGCACCCGTGCCCCCGCCCGCACACCGGCAATCCGCGCAGCCGCAGGCACCGCCACCGATGCCTGGCGCGATGTGGGCCATGCCAAGGCCACCATCGCAGACCAAAGCATCACCGCCGATCATGCCGACCAAACCATCGACACGCGCCTGCGCGTCGACCCCGGCCCAGAACTGCGCTTTGGCCGCCTGATCGTCAGCGGCAACAAAGACGTCCGCACCGACCGCATCGTTGAGATCGCTAGCCTGCCCGGTGGCCGCCGCTTTGACCCGGCCGAGACCGACCGCGTCGTACGCCGCCTACGCGAAACCGGCACGTTCCGCAGCGTGTCGCTCACCGAGGCGGACACCGCAAACCCCGACGGCACGCTCGACATGTCGCTGGAGGTCGCCGAACAACTGCCCCGCCGCTTCGGCTTCGGGGCAGAGCTCAGCACGGTTGAAGGCATCACGCTGTCGGGCTTCTGGCTGCACCGCAACCTGCTGGGCGGCGCCGAACGCCTGCGCTTCGATGGTGAGCTTGGCGGCATCGGCGGCGATACCGGGGGCGAGGATTACACCCTTGGCGTCCGCTATGAACGCCCCGCCACCTTCGGCAGCGACACGGTGCTGGGTCTCTTCGCCGAAATCGAACAAGCCAATGAGCCCGAATTCACCTCAAGCTCTTTCTCGCTCGGCGCCAGCCTCGAACGCCGCCTGACCGACGATCTGCCGATCAAGGTTGGCATCACCTACGCCACGTCCGAGGTCACCGACGCCTCGGGCACCGAACGCTACCGCCAACTGTTCTTCCCCATCTCCGCCATCCAGGACCGGCGCGAAGGCCCGCTCGATACCAATGACGGCTACTATATCGCGGCCGAGATCGCCCCCTTCCTCGGCCTGTCCGATTCCGAATCCGGCACCCGCACCACACTCGACGCCCGCGGCTATCGCAGTTTCAACGACAACCGCTTCGTCCTCGCCAGCCGCCTGCAATACGGCGGCATCTTCGGCGCCTCGATCACCGGCCTGCCCAATGACATGCGCTTCACCTCTGGCGGTGGCGGCACCGTGCGCGGCCAGGAATACCAATCGCTCCAAATTGACCTCGGCGGTGGCCTCCTCTCCGGCGGTCGGTCCTTCCTGGGCCTCGCCACCGAGGTCCGCACCCGCGTGCGCGACAACATCCAGCTCGTCACCTTCTTCGATTGGGGCCAGATCGGCCCCGACAGCTTCCCCGACGGCGACAGCCACTCAGGCGCCGGCCTCGGCCTGCGCTATGACACCGGCATCGGCCCCATCCGCCTGGACGTCGGCGTCCCGGTCAGCGGACCAGGGGACACTTCGGGCTTTGAACTTTACATCGGCATCGGACAGGCGTTTTGAAACAGCGGATCACAGCCCTTCTTGTCGCCACTGCGCTCGCCGCCCCCACTGGCCTCGCCAACGCGCAGGATGACGAGCGTGGCTTGGTCCAGCGCACGCTGGAAGACACCCTGTCGGCTGAGGGTCGCACTGTCCGCATCACCGGTTTTGAAGGCGCGCTCAGCGCCCAGGCCAGCCTCGACGAACTGACGGTCGCCGATGAAAACGGCGTCTGGCTCACCCTGCGCGATGCCACGCTCGACTGGCAGCGCGCCGCCCTCTTGCGGGGCCGGGTGGAAGTTCAGGAACTCAAAGCCGCCGAGATCATCCTCGACCGCCTGCCCGAACCCGCAGGCGGCGCACCCGACGCCGAAGCCTCGGGCTTCTCTCTCCCCGACCTGCCTGTTGCCATCAACATCGGCGCGCTCACCGCCGACCGGATCGAGATCAGTTCGGACGTTCTCGGCCAGGACGCCACCTTCTCCCTCGACGGCGCGATGCAGCTTGAAGGCGGCGAAGGCGAGGTCCGGCTAGAGGCGCTGCGCACCGATCGCGGCAATGACGCCTTCACCATCTCGGGCAGCTTCGCCAACGCGACCGAAATGCTCGTCCTCGACCTCCTCCTCGAAGAAGACGCAGACGGCATCGTCTCCAACCTCCTCGGCCTGCCCGGCGCCCCGTCGCTACGGCTGGCCACCGAGGGCGCAGGCCCCCTCAGCGATTTCGCCGCCTCCCTCGAACTCGCCACCGACGGCGAAGACCGGCTTACCGGCACCTTCACCCTCGCTGAAATCGACGCCACCCAAACCTTCGGCGCGGACGTCCGCGGCGACATCGCGCCGCTGTTCGCCCCCGACTACCGCGCCTTCTTCGGCAACGACATCGCCCTCACTCTCAACGGCAGATCCCTGCCCGAGGGCGGCACCGAAATCCCCGCCTTCACCCTCAACGCCGCCGCCATCGACCTGTCCGGCGCGCTGGTCATCGGCGCAGACGGCCTGCCACTCGAAATCGACATCGACGGGTTGATCGCCGCCCCCGACGGCACCCCCGTCCTCCTGCCCGCTGGCGGCACACCCACCGAAGTGCAGCGCGCCGAACTCACCGTCAGTTTCGACGCCGCCGCAGGCGACACATGGACCGGCGAAACCATCGTCACCGGCCTCTCGCAACCCGGCTTCAGCGCCGCCGCCGCCACGCTCTCGGCCACCGGCCAGATCACCCGCGACCCCGCCCCCGGCGTCACCGCCGACCTCACCTTCCTCGCCGAAGCGCTGGATCTCAGCGATGCCTCCGCCGAACAAGCGCTCGGCGAAGCCGTCTCAGGCGAGCTTACCATCGCCTGGCAACAAAACGCCCCGGTCACCCTGTCCGACCTGCGCATCGCTGGCGAAACCTACGACCTCACCGGCAACG
>JBCBHB010000289.1:0-4625 GCA_038526025.1 Pseudomonadota bacterium | reverse complement strand
CTTCCTCGCCTTCCAGTACCCGGTCGAGGAAGAGCCCAGCGGCGGCGCGCTCCTCCGCTTCCATCTCCAGAAGATCCTCGCCGTCAAGCTGAGCGCTGCCGCCCAAAACCTCGTAGCCTTCGCGACCCGCCAACACGTAGGACAGGGTCGACTTCCCCGACCCGTTCGGCCCCATGATCGCGTGCACCTTCCCCGCTTCCACCGTCAGGTTCACGCCCTTCAGGATCTGCTTGTCCTCCTCCTCGAGGCTGACTTCCAGGTTCCGGATCTCGAGCATCGTCATCTCCCGTCCATGCAGCGGCCGTTTTCGCCGCTTCTTCCGCTTCGGCCTCGGCGGCCCTGTCTTCTCCCGCTTGGTCCAGATCTAGGTCTGTTGGCGGGTCCGTCTCGTCTTCATCGTCCGCCGGGGCAGACGCCTGATGGTCCTCTGCCGCATCTGCGGCTTCGAAGGCCGCGTCGAGCGGCGCTTCCGGGTCGTCCGGCGCTGCGACCGCGACGGCTCCTGCCTCCTCGGCGCGCCCGCCCGCGGCGTCGTCCCCAGCCTCCCCTTCGCTCTCGGCCGGCTCGGGCGCTGCCGCCATGGTGGCCGGCGCAGCGTTTCTCGAGACCGGGCCCGTGGCCATCGGGTTGCTGAGGGGTGACCACTGCTCGCTGCCGACGCCCAGCACTTCCTCCGCGATCACGGCACGCTCGAGTGCGAAGCGGCGCATCATGGCCCCGGCGAAGATCCGAACCGTGGCACGCGCGATCGCGTCCCTCAGCACAGGATCATGGTCCATCCGGTCCACCCGGGAGACCGCTTCCCCCACCGCCTCCGCAATGGAGCCCGAGACCGTCTTGGGGTCGCCCCCGATGCCGCTGATCGTGATCATGATTCTACCCTTCGCGCCGACAGGCCGGCTCTCGGCCCCTTCGCGAAACGGGTTAGCAACCAACTCCTTCCATAACGTTGAAACCTGTCGCGGTCCGTCAGCTCCGTTCGACGGTGACGGCGGTGCCGGAGGCGGAGACCATCAGCATGCTGTCGCCCACCACCTCGTAATCGAGGTCGATGCCGACGACGGCGTTTCCGCCCGCCTGCTCGGCCTTCTCGGAAAGCTCGCGCAGCGCCGTGTCGCGCGCGTCCTGCAGCTTGCTCTCGTAGGCCGCGGAGCGCCCGCCCACCACATCGGTGATCTGGGCGAAGAAATCGCGGAAAATGTTGGCGCCCATAATGGCCTCGCCCACCACAATGCCCTTGTAGCCCGTGATGCGGTGGCCCTCGATGGTGTTCGTCGTCGTCAGGATCACGCCTCGCCCTCCCAATAGTCCCGCCCATCCTCGCGCTTGCCGACGAAGTTAAGGTGGGCGGAGAAAAAGTCCTCCCCCGGCGCGATCGCGATCACCGCGAATTTCCCGCTGTCCGGGTATTCGACGACATCCGGGTCCTGCCAGGAGGAGACGCCGAGATAGCGCAGCGGCACATCGCCCGAATTGACGATCTGATGCGCGGTTTCAGGGCCACCCTTCGGGCATCCCACCAGGTCACCGGCGCTCACGGGATGGACCGCATCGCCAAGGCGCAGCTCGCCCGATCCCTCGAGGATGACGAAGAGTTCATCGTTGGCGAGGTGATTATGGAAGGGAAAGGCGCTCTTGCCGGGCTCGATGGTGCACATCATGGCGCCGAGGCGCGTGAGACCGAGGGCCTTGCCGAGGGGCGCAACCTTTGCGCCGAAGCGGTCGCCCGCCTGGGGCGGCGCCATGGGGAAGCCCGTGGCCTCGGCGAGCGCGATAACCGGTTTCGCGTCTTCAGCCATCGGGCTTACCCTTCTTCACTCGCCCACTGGGGGCAGCAGGTCAGACGTCAGCGGCCGGAGCCGACGACGCGCTCGATCATCGTGAGGAAGGTCTGCTCGCTGCCGATACCGGTAAGCGTCTCGCCATTGGCGCGGACAACCTCCCAGCTCTCGCGGCCGATCGCCTGCACGCGGCAAAAGCGCTCGCCGTCACCCGTCGGGTTGATGTCGAACGCGGTCAGATCGTCGTTGGCGGCCACGGCCACGTCGTGGCCATGCTCCTTCAGATGCTTCTCGGCCGTTTCGGCGAGGAGGAGGAGACGGGCACCTTCCTTAACGTCGTTCATCATTAGCTGCTCTCCTTTTTTGGGCGGCTGGCCAAGATCGGCGCCGCTTCATGGGCAGAGCCGCCAGCGGGGCGCTCCACCTCGGCGCCCAGGCCCCTGCCCAGCCGCCGCTGTCAGCGAAGGGTGGAACGCACGAGCGCCCCACTCCGTCGCAGTCATTCACTCACGTCTTCGCCAGAGCGCCGTGAGAAGTTTCACCAGCCGGCTAGGTCAGCCGACTGACCCCTCAAGCGAGATCGCCACGAGCTTCTGCGCCTCGACGGCGAACTCCATCGGCAATTCCTGCAGCACTTCCTTGCAGAAACCGTTCACGACAAGCGCCACCGCTTCCTCCTCGTCCATACCGCGGCTGCGGCAGTAGAAGAGCTGGTCTTCATCGACCTTGGAGGTGGTGGCCTCGTGCTCAGCCCGGCTGCTGGCGTTCTTCACCTCGATATAGGGAACCGTGTGTGCGCCGCAATCCGATCCGATGAGGAGACTGTCGCACTGGGTGAAGTTTCTGCTGTTCTTTGCCCGTGGGTGCATGCTGACGAGCCCGCGATAGGTATTCTGCGCGCGGCCAGCGCTGATGCCCTTCGAGACGATCCGGCTCCGGGTGTTTTTCCCGAGATGGATCATCTTCGTGCCCGTGTCGGCCTGCTGGGCATTGTTGGCGATGGCGATCGAGTAGAACTCGCCCTGGCTCTCCTCGCCCCGCAGGATGCAGGAGGGGTACTTCCAGGTGATGGCCGAGCCGGTCTCGACCTGGGTCCACGACACCTTCGAGCGCGCGCCCCGGCAGTCCGCCCGTTTGGTCACGAAATTGTAGATGCCGCCCTTGCCGTTCTCGTCGCCCGGGTACCAGTTCTGGACGGTCGAGTACTTGATCTCCGCATCCTCGAGCGCGATCAGCTCCACACAGGCGGCGTGCAGCTGGTTCTCATCCCGCATCGGTGCCGTGCAGCCTTCGAGGTAGCTCACATACGAGCCCTTGTCCGCGATGATCAGCGTCCGCTCGAACTGGCCCGTGTTCTCCGCGTTGATGCGGAAATAGGTGCTGAGCTCCATCGGGCAGCGCACGCCCTCGGGGATGTAGACGAAGGAGCCGTCCGAGAACACCGCAGCGTTGAGCGTGGCGAACTTGTTGTCATGCGCCGGGATGACCGTGCCCAGGTATTTGCGCACAAGCTCCGGGTGCTCCTGCAGCGCCTCGGAGATCGAGCAGAAGATGATCCCGTGCTTGGCCAGCTCGTCCTTGAAGGTCGTGCCCACGCTCACGCTGTCGAACACCGCGTCCACGGCAACCTTGCGGCCCTCCACCGGCGCATCGCCCGCGCCCTCGACACCGGCCAGAATGGCCTGCTCGCGGAGCGGGATGCCGAGCTTCTCGTAAGTGCGCAGCAGCTCGGGGTCGACCTCGTCGAGGCTCTTCGGCTTCTCTTTGAAGCTCTTCGGCTGGGCGTAGTAGTACTGCTCCTGGTAGTCGATCGGCTTAATCTCGAGCAGCGCCCAATCCGGCTCCGGCTGGGTCTGCCAGCGCCGGAAGGCGTCGAGCCGCCATTCCAGCATCCACTCGGGCTCGTTCTTCTTGGCCGAGATCAGGCGCACGATGTCCTCGTTCAGGCCCTTCGGCGCGAACTCCATATCGACATCCGTGGACCAGCCGTATTTGTAGGCGCCCATCGCACGCACGGTATCGATGGTTTCCTGATCGACCCCGTCCTTCACGTCGACATCGAGTGCGGTCATCGTTTGTCTCCCTTGCCTCTTCCCGGCCTCAGGCCGCGCGGCTTGCGCGCTTGCGATATAGTTCGGTCCAGGCGCTGAGAAACGCCCGTATCTCCGCCTCGGTGGTCGTGGGCCCGAGGCTGACCCTGATGGCGCTCGAGGCGGTGAGGCTGTCGAAGCCCATGGCGCGGAGCACCCGGCTCTCCCTGACCTTCCCGCTCGAGCAGGCACTGCCGGCGCTGACGGCGAAGCCCGCAAGGTCGAGCTGCATGACCTGCGTCTCGCCCTTCCAGCCCGGCACCGCGAAGCAGCTGGTGTTCGGCAACCGCGGCGCGTCCTTCCCGAAGATGATGAGGTCGGGCGCCGCCGCTTCAAGACCGTCTTCTAGAATGTTTCTAAGTTTTTCGACGTTGTCCCACAACCCCGCCTCAAGATCCCGCTTGGCCGCCACCGCCGCCGCCCCGAACCCCGCGATGCCGATCACGTTCTCGGTCCCCGACCGCCGCCCCTGCTCCTGCCCGCCGCCGGCTAGGCCACCGAACACGTCGCGCCCCGCGCGCGAGATGAGCGCGCCCACTCCCTTCGGTCCACCGAGCTTATGCGCCGACGCAAGAGCACAACTGGCACCAGAGCCCGCGAAGGCGAAGGGTACGCGCCCCACTACCTGCACGGCATCAGTCAGGAACTCGGCGCCGGCATCTCGCGCAATCCGAGCGGCACGCGCGGGTTCTTCCATCACTCCGGTCTCATTGTTCGCCGCAGCGACCGCAAAGAGGCCGTCCGAAACCTCGAA
>JBCBHB010000288.1:0-4631 GCA_038526025.1 Pseudomonadota bacterium | reverse complement strand
CTTCAGCCATTGCATCGCGTCGCAATGCGGACACGGCACGAAGTACCGCCGCTGGTCGGAAGCCTCGAACTCCCGCTCGATCCGGCTCAGGCCCCGGATCGTCGGGGTCGACACCAGGAACACCTTGCGCCGGTGGGCGAAGGTCAATGACCGCGCTTCGGCCAGCGTGACCGGGTCACCCTCCTCGTCGGCCGAGGCGGGATAGGCGTCGACCTCGTCGAGGAAGATGTACCGCGCCGGGGTCGACCGAAGCCCCACGGCCGAGTTCGCGCCGGTCATGATCAGGATGCCGCCCGCGAACTCCTTCGACAGCATCGTGTTGCCCGCATCGCGCGAGCGCGCGGGCTTCACCCGCTCCCGCAGGTCCGGGCTCTCGTCGATCAGCGGGTCGATCCGCTGGCGCGAGTTGCGCTTGGCCAGTTCCACCGTCGGCTGGACCGCCAGCATCGGCCCCGGCGCCTGGTGTATGACGAAGCCGATCCAGTTGTTGCCGGCCTCGGTCGCCCCGACCTGCGCGGCCTTCATGAACACGATCCGCTGCGTGGGATCGCCGGGCGACAGCCGGTCCATGATCTCGCGCATGTAGGGCGTGCGCGCGGTCCGGTACTGCCCCGGCTCGGCCGAGGCGCGCGAGGCGAGCTTCCGGTGGCGGTCGGCCCAGCTCGAGACGGTCAGGTCAGGATCAGGACGCAGACCCCGCGACCAGGCGCGGATCAGCGCGGCGGCGCCGTCGAACCCGAAGAGATCGTCATCCAAGCCCGGGTCGGATCTCCGCGAGGCTGTCGAGCTGGGCGCGGACATGGGCCTCCAGAACCTTCTGCATCAGCGCCGCCTCAACCTCGCACGCGTCCCCCAGCGCCGCGGTGAGCTCCGAGGCCATCAGCGCAGCAACCCGCGCAGGCCAGGTCACCCACGCATCGCGCTCGTCGCGCGCGAGCCGGAACATCAGCGCTTCCGCCCGGGCGCGGTCGACCAGTTCCCCCTTCAGCTTCTGAAGCCGGATGCGCCGTTCCTGCGCCTTCAGCACCTCGTTGGCCGTCTTGGCCTGAAGGAAGGTCGTGCCGCCGCCGACGGCCGGGGCGGACAGCCCCTGTTCCCGCAGCGTGTCGCCCACGGCAGCGACGGCGGCCTCGGGCACGGGTTTCAGCTTCGGCGCGGGCGGCTTGCGGGTCTTCGACGGGTCGGTCGTCTCGGCTCGTCGCTTGTCCGAAGCCGCGGCGTCGATGCTGCCATCCTCGTGCAGGACGAGCCGCCCCGCCGTCTTCGCCTTCTGGATCGCGCCGCGCGACAGCCCGACATGGGCGGCATACTGGCGCTCGCTCATGCCCTGCATCGCCAGCCCCGATTATCATTCAAAGTCAGGCGCTTATGTCGTTGATAAGCCTCGCGGACAGAGCGAACGTCCATCCCACGAGGACGATGCAACTCACCCGGAGCCACAACGATGACCACGCGCCTGAACCCGATCACCACCCCGCGCTTTGAGGCCCGCGCCGACAAGGCCCGGCGCAACAAGGAAGCGGCGCTCGCCGCCTTCATCGGCAAGAAGGCCGAGATCGACGAGATGCTCGCCCGCCTGCAGGCGCTCAGCGACGACCATTTCAACTGCCACCCCGACGAGGTGGGCTGGGCCATGGTCGGCACTCTCGAACACTACGCCAGCCTGCTGAAGCGCATCACCGACAGCGCCTTTGGCGAGGGCGAGCACGCCCGCTGACCTCCGGCACTGCCGGAACTCCCGCCGCGCCCCATGCGCGGCTCGGGGTCGTAGAAGGTGCCGCATGACGCGGGCCTCGAACACGGAGACCCCAGATGACCAAGCTTTCCGACACCCAGCTCGTGATCCTCAGCGCCGCCGCGCAGCGCGACGACCGCAACGTCCTGCCGCTTCCCGGCTCGCTCCGCGGCGGCGCCGCCGCCAAGGTGGTCGGCGCGCTCCTGAAGCGCGCGCTGATCGCAGAGAAAGCGACCGACAGCGAGACCAAGGCGGACGCCGCCCTCAACCGCATCTGGCGCAACGACGAGGACGGCCGCGCCATCCTCCTGCACATCACCGATGCAGGCCTCGCCGCCATCGGCGTCGAACCGGAAGGCGGCGCCAGTGCGCCCACGGGCGTCGACGCAGCGCCGAGCGCGGAAGCCCCGCGGGACGCCCCCGCCGAGGGCGAGCCCGCGCCCAAGGCGCGCACACCGCGCACGGGCACCAAGCAGGCGAAACTGATCGAGATGCTTCGCGCCAAGGGCGGCGCGACCATCGACGAAATCGTCGAAGCCACGGGATGGCAGCCTCACACCGTTCGCGGGGCATTCGCCGGGGCGCTGAAGAAGAAACTCGGGCTCGAAGTCACCTCCGAGAAGGTCGAGGGCCGCGGGCGGGTCTATCGCTTGGAGGGCTGATCTCGTCTGATCGCAGGACCGAAATCGCGCCGATAAGGCAGCCGACGACGAACATGGCCGCCGCTCGCATCGAGCGGCGGTCTTGTCGTTCTGACACGGATCGCCTCAAAGAGCCGCCGCAGGACGTAGGATCGCGCGATGCTCACCACCGTGAACACCGCCCCCATCTTCAGGTTCTGCGCGAGCGTCGTGTGCAGCCCGAAGACCGGGAAGATCAGGATCTGCGTCACGACGGCGACCCCGTAGCCCACCCCCACGTTGACGATGGCCTCGACCAGCGACATGGCCCGGCTCTGCTTCATTGCGCCCCCTCATCCATCGGCCAGCAATTGAGCCGCGAGAGTTCGGAGCGCATGCGCCGCGACCAGCGGGACCACTCCGTTGCCACAGAGCCGAAGCCGGTCCACCCGGTGGGCCAGCCCATCAGCGCCTCGACGAAAGCTGGGTTCAAGGTCCGGGGCGTGTCGCAGGAATGCGCGCCAGCCATCGGTGTCACCAGGACCTGGCGGCCAAGCAGGCCGTTCACCGGCGTATTCGTCAAGCTCGTCGCCCCGTCCTTGTGATCCCGCGCCGTCGGCGTCATCCAGAGGCGCATCAACTCCGTCCGATTCCCGCCGCTCGACCGCGTCCCCGAGCAGGCGCGCGGGGTGGGCCACGTGGTCGCGTTCGCGGATGGCGAGGATGAAGAGCCGCTCGCGCCGATGCGGCGCACCGACTTCCGCCGCCGTGAAGAGGCCTGCCGCAAGCCTGTAGCCCATGCCGACCAGTCCTCCGGCGACATCGGGGAAGCCGAGGCGGAGATGATGGGCGACATTCTCGAGGAACACGAAGGGCGGCTCGATCTCGCCGACAATCCGGGCGACATGCGGCCAGAGGTGCCGCGGGTCGTCCGCGCCCCGGCGCTTGCCCGCGACGGAGAACGGCTGGCACGGATAACCCGCAGTGACGATGTCCACCGCGCCGCGCCACGGGCGACCGTCGAATGTTCCAACGTCGTCCCAGACAGGCGCCGGATCCAAGGCCGCGTCTTCCATCCGCGCCACAAGGATGGCCGCGGCGTAGGCGTCCCGCTCGACGTGACCCACAGTGCGATATCCGGGTAGTGCGAGGTGCAGCCCGAGGTCGAGCCCGCCGACGCCGGAGCAGAGCGAGAGGCCGAACAGGCACGCGTCGCCGGCTCCGGCAGGCAGGCCGGAGGAAGGTAGAGCCACGCCATCCACGTCGTCAGGCCGCGTGGGCCCCCTCGGCCGCGGCCGGGGTCTCGCCCAGCCGCTCGGCCTTCACCTCGGCGAAGGTCCGTCCGTCGCCGTCGAGAATGGCCTCCTTGCCGGTCTCGGCCTGCCAGCGTTCGACGGCGACATCGACATAGGCGGGGCTGATCTCCATCGCGAAGACGCGGCGGCCGTTGGCCTCGCCCGCCATGATCTGAGAGCCGGAGCCCGAGAAGGGCTCGTAGCAGAGACCGCCGCGGGCGACGTGCTGGCGCATCGGGATGCCGAAGGCGTCGAGCGGCTTCGGGGTCGGATGGTCGGGCCGCTCGTCCTTCGCGAAGCCGGGCATCTCCCATGTCGAGGGAAGCGTCTGCTCGGCCACCTTCGGCGGCCGATTGGGACGGCGCCAGCCCATGAAGCAGGGCTCGTGCTTCCAGAGGTAATGCGACCGGGTGAGCACCCCGCGATCCTTCACCCAGATGATCTGCTGATGGACGAAGGCGCCCGCTTTATCCCAGCAGGCCTCCAGCATCGCCTGGCGGCGCGAGGCGTGCCAGCAGTACCAGGCGGCGTCCTCGGCGATGGCCTCGGCGACGGCCGCCGAGATGAACCCGTCGTAGAGTTCGGCGCCCTGCGAACTGTCGTCCCAGGTCGTGCCGTAGGACGCCGACCAGTCCTTGTTCCGGGTCGGGTGGTTCGAGCCGTCGTAGTCGACGAGGTACGGCGGGTCGGTTGCGAACAGGATCGCCCGCTCGCCATTCATCAGGCGGCGCACATCGTCGTGGTTCGTGCTGTCGCCACAGAGCAGCCGGTGGTCGCCGAGGATCCAGAGATCGCCCGTGTGCGACGCCGGATTGCGCGGCGGTTCGGGGATGGTCACCGGCGGCACGGAGCCCCCGGCGCCATCCTCTTCTTCACCGCCCCCGTCCGGATCGAGGGCCAGGAGCTTGTCCAGTTCGCCGTCCGAGAAGCCGACCAGCGACAGGTCGTAGTCGTCGGCCAGTAGCTCCTGCAGTTCCGCCG
>JBCBHB010000287.1:0-4638 GCA_038526025.1 Pseudomonadota bacterium | reverse complement strand
TAGCCGGACTTCTGCATGACGCGCAGGAGGCTCGTCAGCCCCGTCTTCATGAAGCCGATGCCGAGATAGAAGGGGGTGTGCCGCTCGCTCATCGCCGCTCTTTGCCACGCAGCCCGCACGGCGGCAACGGGCGCGAGCGGTTCACGGAGGCGGGCCGTTGCCCGGGACGTATTCGAGGAGATCGCCGGGCTGGCATTCGAGCACGGCGCAGAGCTTCTCCAGCGTCTCGAAGCGGATGCCTCTAACCTTGCCGGACTTCATGGTCGAGACGGTCTGCTCGGTGAGGCCCACGGCCTCCGCCAGCTCGCGGGAGCGCATCTTGCGGCGGGCCAGCGCGACGTCGAGGCGGACGATGATCGGCATGGCTCACACAAACTCCGCATTCTCTTCGGCAATCATGAGGCCCGCGCGCATCACGAGGCCGATCACGGTCAGCAGCGAACCGGTGAGCGCGGAGAGCGCCATTTCGCCGTCGAGGCTCAGCGAGATCGCCCGCTCTCCCTCCGCCCCGTCCCAGGTGAGCACGAAGGACGTGATCGGCTCGGTGAGGATCGAGAGCACGGCGGTGAGGATGAGGCAGAGCCCGATGCCCGCCACGGCCGAGGCAGCGGCCTCGGTGAACACCTCCCCCTCGCGCCATACGGAGAACAGGCGCGCTGAGAGGAGGAGAGCGGCAACGTAGAGCCCGATGTTCAGCGTCGTGAGCGGGACCAGCACGAGGCGCTCCTCGAAGCCGATGCCCTCGTCCGCCCCTGGCAGGCCGGATTGTGCCACGGCCCAGTCGAAGGCCCCCGGCAGAACCAACAGTGCCAGGCCGCCGAGGGCGAAGGCCAGTGCGCCGATGAGGCAGGCGATTCTCAGAACCGCGCTCAGGCGTCCGATGCGTCGGCGGAGGCGCACCGGGTCCTCACGGAAGCCGTTGGCATCGGGGCGCGGGGCGCGGGCAAGGGCGGCGATGGCCATCAGGGCCTCCATGCTTGACACGTTTTTCTTCATGTAAGAGACGAAGATTTATCTGTCAAAGGAGAATCTCGTGCAGATCACTCATCTCGCTCCTCTCGCTGTGGCCCTTAGCCTCGCCGCCTGCGCCAGCGATCAGGAGTTCGCCAGACAACTCGCTGGTGAAGGCCCCAATGCGATCGACCCCGCGGGCGTGACCGTTGCGGTCCAGCCGCCCAGGGGCCTTGCGATCCCGTCCAACGGCGCAAGGCTGACCCTCGCCGCCGAGGACACCACGGGCTGGGCCGTGTCGGAGGAGTTCGTGCTTGTCATCGATGCGGACGCCGAGGCGCCAGGCCTTCCTGCAGACGAGGGCGTCACGGCCCTCTCGCTCGCGCCGTCGGATATGGCCCGCTTTCGCGAGACTGCGCGCATGGTTGGTCGGCGGGAGCTCGACGCGCCGGAGGATGTGCGCGGCAGTTTCTCCGCCTCGGTGGACCCCTGCCTCGTCGATGAACGCATCGCGCCGAGCGGCCCCCTTCTCGTCTACCTGCGCTTCGCGGAGGACCGGCCCTATCGCCTGTTGCGGCGGGAGGCGGACTTCGTGGACCAGCTCAACCGGGCGCGCGGCGCGGCGAACGCCCTGCCCCGCTGCCCATCGCCGGGCGGCTAGGCGCCCCTGTCCTTGACAGAGGGGGGGCGTCTGGAAACGGTGCGCGCGGCATGACGCCTTCCTTCAACGCAATGGACCCGGACCGATGAGCGACCAGATCACAATCACCCTTCCCGACGGCGCGACCCGTGAGTACGCCGCCGGCACGACGGGCGGTGACGTGGCCGCCGATATCTCCAAGTCGCTCGCCAAGTCCGCACTTGCCGTGAGGATCGACGGGCGGCTCGCGGACCTTTCCGAGCCCATGGACGCAGACCATGCGCTCAGCATCGTCACCGCGAAGGACGAGGCGGCGGCGCTGGAGCTCATCCGGCATGACTGCGCGCACATCATGGCCCGCGCGGTGCAGGAGATCTGGCCCGAGACCAAGGTCACCATCGGCCCGGTCATCAACAACGGCTGGTACTACGATTTCGACCGCGAAGAGGCCTTCACCGAGGCCGATTTCGAACAGATCGAGCAGCGGATGCGCCAGATCATCGCTGCTCGGGACCCCGTGCGCACCGAGGTGTGGGACCGAGCGCGCGCCAAGGCGCATTACGAGAGCACCGGCGAGCCCTTCAAGGTGGAGCTCATCGACGCGATCCCCGAGGGCGAGCCCGTGCGCATGTACTGGCACGGGCCCTGGCAGGACCTTTGCCGCGGCCCCCACCTCGCCCATACCGGCCAGGTGCCGGCGGATGCCTTCAAGCTCATGTCCGTCGCGGGCGCCTACTGGCGGGGGGACAGTCGCAACAAGATGCTCCAACGCATCTACGGTGTCGCCTTCCGGAACCGCCAAGACCTCGAAGCGCATCTTCACATGCTGGAGGAGGCAGCTAAGCGCGACCATCGTCGAATCGGTCGTGAGATGGCGCTGTTCCACTTCCAGGAAGAGGCGCCCGGCATGGTCTTCTGGCATCCGAAGGGTACCGCGCTCTACCGCGCGCTCGAGGACTATATGCGCCGGCGACAGGTTGGTGCCGGCTACCAGGAGATCCGCACCCCACAGGTCATCGACCGTGTGCTGTGGGAACGTTCCGGGCACTGGGACAAGTACCGCGAGAACATGTTCATCACGGAGATCGATGAGGAACATGCCAACGAAAAGCGCGTGAACGCTCTGAAGCCGATGAACTGCCCCGGTCACGTGCAGATCTTCAATCGTGGCTTGAAGAGCTACCGCGACCTGCCGCTTCGGGTCTCCGAGTTTGGTATGTGCCATCGCTATGAGAGCTCGGGCTCGATGCACGGCCTCATGCGCGTACGCGGCTTCACCCAAGACGACGCACACATCTTCTGCACTGAGGACCAGCTCGAGAGCGAGACCGCGCACTTCATCGCGCTTCTGGCCTCGGTCTATAAAGACCTCGGTTTCGACGGCTTCGACATCAAGTTCTCCACCCGTCCGGAACAGCGCGTGGGCAGCGACGAGGTCTGGGACAAATCGGAGGCAGCGCTTGAGGCCGCTGTGCGCAAGGTGACCGACGACTACGTGGTCGACCCGGGCGAAGGGGCGTTCTACGGCCCGAAGCTCGACTTCAAGCTGACCGATGCCATTGGACGTGAATGGCAGTGCGGCACCTATCAGGTTGACTTCAACCTGCCGGAGCGCCTCGGCGCGGAGTACGTCGACGCCAACGGTGAGAAGAGGCGTCCGGTGATGCTGCACCGCGCGATCCTGGGGAGCTTCGAGCGCTTTCTCGGCATCCTGATCGAGAACTGCGCGGGGCGCTTCCCGCTATGGCTCGCGCCGGTGCAGGTGATGGTCGCCACCATCGTGTCCGACGCCGACGAGTATGCCGGCGAGGTGGCGGCGGCGTTGCGCGCGCGCGGCATTCGCGTCGAGACCGATACGCGTAACGAGAAGATCAACTTCAAGGTCCGCGAGCATTCCAACGCGGCCGTGCCCATCATCCTCGCCGTTGGCCGGCAGGAGGTTGAGGGACGGAGCGTGGCGCTGCGGCGGCTGGGCGCGCAGGGGCAAGAGATGCTCGAACTCGAGGCAGCACTTGACCATATTGCCACCGAGGCGATGCCGCCCGACCTGGTAGCGTAGCGGCCGACGGCACCCGAGGCATCGGCACGTCGAGCGGGGGAGAGGACAGCATGGACGATCTTGACCGCGCGCGCGGTGCATCCCTCGCTGAGGCAACGGCCCGGTTCGTGGCCGATGGTGGCAAGGGACGCGAGGCCTTTCGGGAGGCGCTTCGGTCGGTGCGCACCGCCGTGTCGAACCGGCCGCCTGAGGATATGACGCCGCTGCTCGACGCGCTGCGAGACCGCGCTGTCAGGCTCGAGGCGCTCGCGACCGAGACGGAGGCCGAGGGCGGGCGTTTCGGACTGGGCGCGAATGCGGGCGTCGCCGCCTTCGTTGCCGCCGTCTTCGGCATCTTCACCAGCGGCGCATCGGTCGCCGCCTGCGTGGCCATCGGCGTGCTGGGCGGCATGGGTGCGCGCCTCGCGCTGGAGCGCAAGGAAAGCCTGAGCGACGAGGGAACGGTGCTCCGCGCCGCGGCCGAGGATCTGCGCGAGCTCGCACAGTCGATTGGAGAACGCGATGACCGATAAGCCGCTCGACCGCGAGAGCTGCCTCGCCCTCCTGAGCGACGGCGCCGAGACGCCGACGGCTTGTGCGGCGATACTCGAGGCGGCCCCGGCCCTGCTCTCGCCGAAAGAGGAAGGTGCGCTCATCCTCGCCACGGTTCTGGCGCTGACGGTGCTTGGCCACTTCCTGCTCCGCTCGGCCGCCGCACGCAGGCAACGTCTGCGCACAATCCGCGAAGACGACGGCTGAACCCACCCGACGACGCTGTTACCGACCGTGGCGATGCCTGTCCGTCACGGCACGTGACGCGACGCCTGATGGGCGCGGCGCGCGACACGGCCTGGCCCGGTGCCGACCGGCAGAGCTGCGCCGCGAAGGATTTACCTTTCTGCGCAAAGTCGTTACAGGTTTCCATTATGCGGAAATCATTTTCATTTTTGAGGTTGGCGATGGCCCTGCGCCCATTGGCAGAGATCGAGCGCATTGCCGGCACCCACCA
>JBCBHB010000286.1:0-4640 GCA_038526025.1 Pseudomonadota bacterium | reverse complement strand
CGCTAGGTTTCGTGCGCCACCATGCACAATGCTTGCGTCAAAATGTGGGGGTATGCACAATGGAAGACGAAACGCCGACACTCAGCGTTAACGAAGAAACACAGCTGGTGACCGTGGATGACGCGAGCCCGAGTGTTTCGGTGATCTGGGACCGTGCCGTGCAGGAGGCGGTGATCGAGGCTTCCCCCGGTCCCACGATTGCCAGCCGCGCCTACTCGATCGTGCACACGGCGATGTTCGAGGCCTGGGCGGCTTACGATCCCCTTGCCGTCGGCTGGGCATCGAACGGCCCCGGTCAGCGCCCGCTGGAAGAAAATACGGACGCGAACAAGCTGGTTGCGATGAGCTACGCGGCCTTCGTCGCGCTCATCGATCTCTTCCCCGATCAGCGTGCTCTCTTCGAAGAGGTGATGAGCGATCTCGGCCTGCCCGCGGCGATCGAGACGCTCCCGCTCGTGGAAGGCTCGCCCACCGCTGTTGGCATCGCTGCCGGCAACGCCGTGGTCGATGATCGCGCGGAGGACGGTGCCAATCAGGCGAACGGGTATGCCGACACCACCGGCTACGAGCCGTTCAACCCGAGCCCGCTCGAAGTGAACGACATCACGCGCTGGACGCCGGAGAACGTGCCGGTGGACCCGGAGGACGCGGACCCGGAGCAGAGCTTCCTGACGCCCCATTGGGGGGAGGTCGAAACCTTTGGCATCGAGGACGGCGCGGCCCTCCGCCCCGTGGCGCCCGAGCCGTTCTTCCTGCCGGGCGTGGAGGGCACGCTCGACATCGAGGCGGGCACCGTAACGGTCGACGGCGAAACCATCCCGGTCACGGCCGACCTGGTGGGCACCATCATCAACCCGCGTTTCATCACGCAGGCCGAGGAGGTGGTGGCCTTCTCCGGCGGCCTCACCGATGAGCAGAAGCTGATCGCGGAGTTCTGGGAGGACGGTGGCGGCACCTCTTTCCCGCCGGGCACCTGGATGACCTTCGGCCAGTTCGTGAGTGCCAGCGAGGACCACAGCCTCGACGAAGATGCGCGGATGTTCTTCGCCCTCTCCAACGCGGTGATGGATGCGGGCATCGCCACCTGGGAGGCCAAGTCGTTCTACGACTACGTCCGGCCTGTCCGCGCGATCCGCGACCTCGGTGAGCTGGGCCTCATCGGCGAGGAAGGGGTCGACGAGCAGACGGGCGAGGAAGGCTTCGTGATCGAGGCCTGGGGTGGCCCCGGCGAGGGCACACGCACGATCCTTGCTGAGAACTTCGTGACCTACCAGACGCCGGGCCGCGACGTCTCGCCGCCCTTCGCCGAATATACCTCTGGTCACAGCTCCTTCTCCGCCGCGGGTGCCGCCGTGCTCCGCGCCTTCTCGGAGAGCGACGACTTCGGCGCCAGCGTCCTGTTCCCGGCCGGCACCTCCCGCTTCGAGGACGGCGTGACCCCGGCAGAGGACCTCACCCTGGAATGGGCCACCTTCCAGGAGGCGGCGGACGAAGGCGGTATCAGCCGGCTCTACGGCGGTATCCACTTCGAGGATGGTGACCTGAACGGCCGGAGCCTTGGCGAGCAGGTGGGCAACGCGGCCGTGGCCGAGGCGATGCGGCTCATCCAGGGCGGCAGCGTGGACGAGGACCTGGGCGTCGCCCTCGAGGTCGCGCGGTTCTACGAAGCGCTGCTGGGCCGGCGTGCGGAGAGTGGTGGCCTGAGCTTCTGGACCGGGCAGCGTGGCGGTGATGAGTTCGACATGGCCGTCCTCGCCAACGCCTTCCTCGTGAGCGACGAGTTCGCCGCCCTCGCGGGGACAACGGAGGCGCTCGCACCGGCGGCGTTCGTCGATCTCCTCTTCGCGAACCTCGAGCTCGACCGGGAGACGACGACGGTGGACGACGATCTCGAGGCGGAACTCGAGGGCGGTGCCAGCGTCGCGGAAGCCACCGCTGCCTTCCTGATGAGTGATTTCGTCGTCGAGGAGACCTCCTACCTCGCCACGCTCTACCAGCCGAGCGAAGGCGTCTTCGACTTCGCCTGACCCTGCCGCGGGAGGCGCTGCCTGAGCGGCGTCTCCCACATCTGCCGTGAAGCCGGTTTCCGTGGCCCGCCGCTTCGGCCTATGCTCACGCGAAAAATGCGGGAGCGAGCGCCATGACGGACATCGCCAAGCGGGTCTACGACCACACCTGGAAGATCGATCCGATCATCCGCTCGGTGCTCGACACCGATTTCTACAAGCTGCTCATGTGCCAGAGCATCTTCCGCCACCATCGGGAGACACAGGTCACGTTCAGCCTGATC
Organism: Pseudomonadota bacterium; assembly: GCA_038526025.1. Taxonomy (GTDB): domain Bacteria; phylum Pseudomonadota; class Alphaproteobacteria; order Rhodobacterales; family Rhodobacteraceae; genus Thermohalobaculum. The sequence goes on along the minus strand of JBCBHB010000286.1, from coordinate 2,350 downwards.
AACCGGAAGGCCGAGGTGCCGCTGGCCGAGTTGATCGACGAGAGCGAGATCCGCGAGCAGCTCGACCACATCAAGGGTCTCAACCTCTCGCGCGGAGAGAGCACCTTTCTGCGCGGCAACACCTTCTACGGCCGCCGCCAGATGTTCGCGCCCGAGTTCATCGAATGGCTCGAGAATTTCCGGTTCCCCGATTATCGGCTGGAGCGTGTGGGCGACCAGTACGAATTGACCTTCGAGGGGCGGTGGATGGAGACCACGCTCTGGGAGGTGCCGGCGCTCGCGGTGCTGATGGAGCTGCGTTCCCGCGCCGTGTTGCGCGAGATGGGGAAGTTCGAGCTCCAGGTGCTCTACGCGCGGGCGATGACGCGGGTGTGGGAGAAGATCGAGCGGTTGCGCGCGCTGCCGGGCATCCGGATCGCCGATTTCGGGACACGGCGGCGCCACAGCTTCCTGTGGCAGGACTGGTGCGTGCAGGCGATGGGGGAAGGGCTCGGCGAGCATTTCCTCGGCACCTCCAACTGCCTTATCGCCATGCGGCGCGAGGTGGAGGCGGTGGGCACGAACGCGCATGAGCTGCCGATGGTCTATGCAGCGCTCGCCGAGGACGATGACGCCTCGCTGGCGGCAGCGCCCTACAAGGTGCTCGCGGACTGGCAGGCGGAGTACGGCGCCAATCTCCGCGTGATCCTGCCCGACACCTACGGCACGCCGGGCTTCCTCGAGAACGCGCCCGAATGGATCGATGAATGGTCGGGCGTGCGTATCGACTCAGGGGACCCCTTCGAGATCGGGGACTATGTGATCGACTGGTGGAAGCGCCGCGGGCAGGACCCCGCGCAGAAGCGCATCATCTTCTCCGACGGGCTGGATGTGCCGCTGATCGAACGGCTGCACCAGTATTTCGAGGGGCGCACGCTGCTCGGCTACGGCTGGGGCACACTGCTCACGAACGACTTCCGCGGGTTCACGCCCACGGGCAGGCTCGACCCCTTCAGCCTCGTCTGCAAGGTCTCCGCCGCCAATGGTCGGGAGACCGTGAAGCTCTCGGACAATCCGGCCAAGGCAATGGGCCCCGAGGCCGAGGTCGAGCGCTATCGGCGCGTTTTCGGTGTGGGTGCCCAGCGCAACCGCCGTCTCGTCGTCTGAGCCGGACCTGGCGGTGGATGGACCGGTGAGACGGACGCTCGCGCGCATGCTGGGTCACGCGCTCAGCATCCTCATCCACTTCGTTTTCGCTCCGCGGGCGATCTGGGACGCGACGGAGCCCACAACGGAACAGCGCGTCTATTTCGCGAACCACGCGTCGAACGGGGATTTCGCGATCGTCTGGGCCGTGCTCCCCCATGCCCTGCGCCGCAACACGCGCCCGGTGGCCGCGGCCGATTACTGGCGCGGCTGGCTGAGGCGCTTCGTGGCGCGGGACATCTTCCGCGCGGTGCTGATCGAACGTCGCGCCGAAGCGCGGACCGAGGACCCGGTCGCCCAGATGGTCGAGGCTGCCGAGCACGGGGCAACGCTCCTGATCTTCCCGGAAGGCGGGCGGAGCCAGGAAGGGGTGCTGCCCTTCAAGACCGGGCTCTACCACCTTGCCACCCAGCGCCCCGATCTGCCGCTTGTGCCGGTATGGATCGACAATCTCAACCGCGTGCTGCCGAAGGGCGAGATCATCCCCGTTCCGCTTCTCTGCACCGTCACCTTCGGCGTGCCACTCCATGTGCGCGAGGATGAGGGGAAGGAGGCCTTTCTCCAGCGCGCCCGGGAGGCGCTGCTCGCAACCCGGCCGGCCGATGGCGATGGCGAGCAGGAGAGCGCCGCATGAGCGAGGAGATGCCGGCGAACTTCTATCTCCTCTTCGGCGGCATCGCTGCGCTCTTGAGTGTGGCGAGTATCGCGGGTCTCAGCCTGCGCGCGCGCTTCGGGGCGGACAATCCGACTGTTGCCAATCTCAACGCGCGCATCGCCGCGTGGTGGGCGATGATCGCCATCATGGGCCTCGCCTTCCTCGCGGGACGCGAGGGTGTGGTGATCCTCTTCGCCCTCTGCTCCTTCGCCGCCCTACGCGAGTTCCTGACCCTCACGCGCACCCGGCGGGCGGACCACCCGGCACTCGTCGCCATCTTCTTCGTGATCCTGCCGTTTCAGTACTGGCTCGTATGGATAGACTGGTACGGGTTCTATGCGATCTTCATCCCCGTCTACGCGTTCCTCATCCTGCCCATTCTCGCGATGATGCGGGGGGACAGCCGGCGCTATCTCGCCCGGATCGCGGAGATGCAGTGGGCGCTGATGATCGCGGTCTTCTGCATCAGCCACGTGCCCGCGCTGCTCTACCTGCAGATCCCGGGCTATG
>JBCBHB010000285.1:0-4641 GCA_038526025.1 Pseudomonadota bacterium | reverse complement strand
CTACTACACCGATCCCGGCGTGTATGAGCGCGAGCGGCAGGGGCTGATGGGCCGCACCTGGCAGTATGGCTGCCATGCGAGCCAGGTGCCGAACCCGGGTGATTACGTGACCTTCGAGATCGCCGGGGAGAGCCTCTTCTGCCTTCGCGGGCGGGACGGGCTGCTGCGCACCTTCTACAATGTCTGCCAGCACCGGGCGCATCAGCTGGTGAGCGGCACGGGCACCACGCGCGTGGTGGTCTGCCCCTATCATGCGTGGACCTATGAGCTGACAGGGGAGCTGCGGGCGGCGCCGAATACCAAGGTGGTGCCGGGCTTCGACCGATCATCGATCTGCCTCACGGAGGTGCGGACGGAGGACCTGCACGGCTTCGTGTTCGTGAACCTCGACCCGAACGCGGCGCCGATGGAGGACTGGTTCCCGGGCGTGCGGGCGGAGCTGGCGGAGATGGTGCCGCATATCGCCGAGCTTGCGCCGCTCGAGTGGCTGGAGATCCCGGAGCGGTGCAACTGGAAGGTATCGGTGGAGAACTACTCGGAGTGCTACCATTGCACCCTCAACCACCCGACCTTCGCCTCCGGCGTGATCGACCCGACGAGCTACGACATCCAGCCATCGGGCCACTGCCTGCGGCACCGCACGGTGTGTACGGGTATTGAGAGCCTCACCTACGAGATCGACGAGAGCATCCCTAACGCGCTGGAGTATAGGAGCTTTTTCCTGTGGCCGATGTTCTCGTTCCAGGTTTATCCGGGCAATGTGCTCAACACCTATCTCTGGCGGCCGGCGGGGGCGGATGCGGTCACGGTCTGGCGCGGCTGGTACTCACCACGCGGGGAGGACAGTGAGACGGTGCGGCGGCTTGCGGTTCAGGACCGGGCAACCACGGTGGAGGAAGACATCCATCTGGTGGAGAGTGTGCAGCGCGGGCTGCGAAGCCGCGGCTATGTGCCGGGCCCGCTGGTGCTGGACCCGGAATGTGGGCTCAACTCCGAGCACTCGATCCGGACGCTGCAGGCCTGGATGCGCGAAGGGGCGGATGGCTAGGCGGCGTCAGCCGCAGTTGATGGTGGCGAGGGCGCGGCGGTAGCGTCCATCATCGGTCATCGCCGCGAAAGCAGGCTCCGCCGCCAGCCAGTCCCCATGCCGCCAGCCGCGGTCCGCAAGGCCCTGAAGGGTCCTGATGCTGCGGCCCTTCTCGCCGACCATCGCAAGGGCGATGGCGTCATAGACCTGAAGGGTGGTCTCGGTATCGGGCTGCGACTCGATCGCCGCCACGGCTTCGCCTTCCCGCCCCAGCGTGGCGAGGAGGGGCCCCAAGAGGTTCCTGGCGCGCGCATGGTCCGGCTCGATGCGCAGCGCTGCCTCCACGCGGTTGAGGCAGGCAGCGGCGTTGCGACGGCTGCGGGCGGGATCGAACACCGCGGCGGCGCGGACGCCGAAGTGCAGCGGCCAGAACTCGGTGGGGCTCAGCGTTGCGGCGCGTTCCGCGAGCGTCGCTGCCGCCCGGTAGCGGCCGAGCACGAAGAGCAGGCGTGCGGCGACGAAGAGGGCTTCCGCATCGTTGCGCCCATACTGCAGGGCTGTCTCCAGCGCCCGCACGGCTTCTGCGGCACGGCCAACGGCACCAAGGGCAAAAGCCTTGGCCGTATGGGCGAGGCCAAGATCGGGTTTGAGCGCCAACGCCGCCTCGGCTTCCGAGACAGCGGCATCGGCGTTCTCCGCCGTGTCGCGCTGGTAGAGCCATCCGCAGCCGATCGCGATGGCGTGGGAGGCGCGTGCGAACGCAAAGTCAGGCGCGCGGCGGGCGGCCTCACCGGTGAGAGACTGGAAACGGCTGACGGCAATGCGCCCGCCATGGCTCAGGGCGGCATGCCCATCCAGGCAGAGCTGATAAGCGTCGATATCGAAGAGGTCGCTCGCGTGTTGCGGGGGCATGCCATCGTGGAGCACCTCGCCGGTGAGCCTGTAGCCGAAGCGCGGGATCGTCTCGACAAGCCGCCGTCCCTCTCCACCGAAAGCGCGCCGAAGCTCCTTCACCGCCTGGGTCAGGCTTTCGTCGCTGACCATGGTGTCGGGCCAGATCGCGTCCATCAACGTGTCGCGGTCGAGCGCTTCGCCAGGGCGTTCGGCGAGGGTGACGAGGAGCGTGAGCGCGCGGGGGCTCAGGCGACAGCTCGTCTCCCCACGGGATAGGGAGCGGGTGCGCGGATCGACCCGCCAGCCCGCCACGGCAAAGGCCGCGGTCGCAGTGCCGGGCGCTGGAACGCTGGCGGAACACGGTTGAGACGTGTCTGCGCGGTCACCCCGCCGGGGAGCGTTAACGGTCTGGATATGTGCGCTCGTGATCATCGCGCATGGCTACTTCACGAGATGCGATGAGTTAATACGAATCTGGCGGCCAATGCGTTAAATCGGCGCAAATCTGTGTGAGTGCTTCAGGTTCCCCTGAAACACTCGGCAGATTGATACGCAAAGCGCTCGAGATTGGTTAATTTGTTGCGGTCAGCTCGCAGCGCGGGCGGCCCGCTTGCGCTCATGCGGGTCGAGGAAGCGCTTCCGCAGGCGGATGGAGCCCGGCGTGACTTCGACCAGTTCGTCGTCGTCGATATACGCGATGGCCTGCTCCAGCGTGAGCCGCGTGGGAGTGGTGAGTTTCACCGCGTCGTCCTTACCCGCGGCGCGGACATTGGTGAGCTGCTTGCCCTTGAGCGGGTTCACCTCGAGGTCGTTGTCGCGGCTGTGCTCGCCGATGATCATGCCCTCGTAGACCTTCTCGCCCGAGCCGATGAACATCTTGCCCCGGTCCTCGAGGTTGAAGAGGGCGTAGGCGACGCTGTCGCCGGTCTCCATCGAGATCAGCACCCCCGCGCGGCGGCCGGGGATGGGGCCCTTCCAGACCGCCCATTCGTGGAACACGCGGTTCATGACGCCGGTACCGCGCGTGTCGGTCAGGAACTCGCCATGGTAACCGATCAGCCCGCGGCTCGGCACATGCGCGATGATGCGCGTCTTGCCCGAGCCGGTGGCGCGCATCTCGGCAAGTTCGCCTTTGCGCAGCGCCAGTTTCTCAACAACCGTGCCCGAGTACTCCTCGTCCACGTCGATGGTGACTTCCTCGACAGGCTCCAGCCGCTGTCCGTCCTCCTCGCGGAAGATCACGCGAGGGCGGGAGATGGAGAGCTCGTAGCCCTCGCGCCGCATGTTCTCGATCAGCACGCCCATCTGAAGCTCGCCCCGGCCGGCGACATCGAAAGCCTCGCCGCCGGGCGTGTCGGTCACCCGGATGGCGACATTGGTCTCGGCTTCCTTCATCAGCCGGTCGCGGATCACGCGCGACTGGACCTTCGAGCCTTCCCGCCCGGCGAGCGGGCTGTCGTTGATGCCGAAGGTGACGGAGATGGTCGGCGGGTCGATCGGCTGCGCGGGGATGGCCTCCGTCACCGCCGGATCGCAGATCGTGTCGGCCACCGTGGTCTTCGCCATGCCGGCAAGCGCCACGATGTCGCCCGCGCCCGCTTCCTCCACCGGCTGGCGGCCGAGGCCGCGGAAGGCGAGGACCTTGGAGATGCGGAAACGCTCGATCTCGCTGCCGTCCCGCGACAGGCCCTTCACGCTCATACCGGCCTTCACGGTGCCCTTTTCGATGCGGCCTGTCAGGAGACGGCCGAGGAACGGGTCGGCCTCGAGCGTGGTTGCCAGCATCGTGAAGGGCTCGGACCGTGCCGCGACCTGGCGCGGCTCGGGCACGTGGCGGACGACGAGATCGAAGAGCGGAGCGAGGCTTTCGCGCGGTGCGTCGAGCGTCTCAGCCGCCCAGCCGTTGCGGCCCGAGGCGTAGAGCATCGGGAAGTCGAGCTGCTCTTCCGACGCATCGAGCGAGGCGAAGAGGTCGAAGCATTCGTCATGCGCGCGGTCGGGCTCGGCATCCGGCTTGTCGACCTTGTTGAGCACCACGATGGGGCGGAGGCCCAGGGCGAGTGCCTTGGAGGTGACGAACTTGGTCTGCGGCATGGGGCCTTCGGCGGCGTCCACCAGCAGCACCACACCGTCCACCATGCTGAGGATGCGCTCCACCTCGCCGCCAAAATCGGCGTGGCCGGGCGTGTCGACGATGTTGATGCGGGTGTTCTGCCACTCGACCGAGGTGCATTTCGCGAGGATCGTGATGCCGCGCTCCCGCTCCAGGTCGTTGCTGTCCATTGCACGCTCGGCGACCGCTTGGTTCTCGCGGAAGGCACCGGACTGCTTCAGGAGCTCGTCCACCAGCGTGGTCTTGCCATGATCGACGTGCGCGATGATGGCGATGTTGCGAAGCTCCATGGGGCCCAGCCTTTGTGCAGATGCGAATATCGCGCGTCACATGGAGCAAGACTCGTGTCTCGGCAAGCTCAGGGTGCCGATCGGGGGCGAACGGGGATGACAAAGCCGCATGCTGGGGCGAGGATCGCACGCGCCGCAGTCGCGACTGTCATACTCTGGAGCCTCCCGATGTCTCATTTTCTGCGCCTGGTCGCCCTTGCCGTGGCGATCATGGCTTCTTCGACTACTCTGACGGTGGCGCATGCCGAGGCCGATATCCTCGCGAGGCTCGCGGAGCCGCGCACCCATGCCGTGATGCGCCATGCCCTCGCGCCGGG
>JBCBHB010000284.1:0-4649 GCA_038526025.1 Pseudomonadota bacterium | reverse complement strand
GCTGACGCAACCCTCAACCAGGGCGGCGCCAAGGGGTTCGCCCTGCCGGCGGTGAACCGGTCCGCCGTGGTCATGACCGTCTATATCGTGTTCCTGATGCTGCCGATCTACTGGCTGCTGATGATGAGCCTGAAGACGAACGAGGAGATCCTCTCGTCCTTCACGCTCTGGCCCAACGAGATCACCTTCCGGAACTACATCGAGATCTTCACCAACCCGGCCTGGTACTGGGGCTACATCAACACGATCATCTATGTGGTGATGAACACGGTGATCTCGGTGACCGTGGCGCTGCCGGCGGCCTATGCGTTCAGCCGGTATAACTTCATGGGCGACAAGCACCTGTTCTTCTGGCTGCTGACGAACCGGATGGCGCCGCCGGCGGTGTTTGCGCTGCCGTTCTTCCAGCTCTATTCGGCCGTGAACCTCTTCGACACGCATATCGCCGTGGCGCTGGCGCACTGCCTCTTCAACGTGCCGCTGGCGGTGTGGATCCTCGAGGGGTTCATGCGGGGCGTGCCGAAGGAGATCGACGAGACGGCCTATATCGACGGCTACTCGTTCGGCCGGTTCTTCACGCGGATCTTCATGCCGCTGATCGCGAGCGGGATCGGCGTGGCGGCGTTCTTCTGCTTCATGTTCTCCTGGGTCGAGCTGCTGCTCTCCTCGCAGCTGACGGCGACCGACGCGAAGCCCATCGCTGCCACGATGACCCGCACCGTCTCCGCCGCCGGTATCGACTGGGGGCTGCTCTCGGCGGCGGGGGTGCTCACCATCATCCCCGGCGCGCTCGTGATCTACTTCGTCCGCAACTACATCGCCAAGGGCTTCGCCCTGGGCCGCGTGTGATGTCGAGGGTGCGGTTTGCAGCGGGTACATCGGTCGAGGCTCTGGCTATGGTTCATGCTCTGGTTCCGGCTTCTGGCCGCAACGGCATTGGCGTCGCTGGGCTGGGGGGCCGTGATCTTGGCGATCAGCGAAGGATCGCCGAGCTTCGATCATCTGGATGCCGTGCTCGAGATCGTCGTCGGGAGCGTTGTCCTCGCAGCGGTGCCTATGCTGCCGGTGGTGGCATTGTTGGATGTCCTCTTCGGCTACGGCACGCCTATCGGCTTCGGCATCGTCGGTTGGATGGTGGATCAGGGCTTCCACCCGCTCATGACGTATTTCATGAGCTTGCCGGGGGTCTTTGCGACCGCGGTCTTCATCGGCTGGCGGGTGGCGACGGGTCGGTGGCCTTCGAGCTGGCGCATGACCCTGGCGCTCGGACTGTTTTCGGCCATTGCGATGGTCGCGATCCTGCATTTGCTGGAGTGACGTGATGGACCTCTCATGGATGGCATGGACCTGGCCGACAGCGATCTTCTTCGTCGTCATCGGCTGTCTGCTCGCGCTCTTCACCTTCCTCGCGATCCGGTTTCCGGAGACGCCGCGCACTGGTGTCCTAAAGATCGAGACGACGCGGGGGGATCGGCTTTTCATCTCGCTGCTCGGTACTGCCTTCATCTGCCTTGGCTGGCTCGCGGCCATGGGCACACCGCTCTGGGGTGCGCTCGGTGTGGCCGCGATCTGGTGGGCCTTCGTTTTCCGCTTCGTCTGAGGCAACGTCATCCCCGCCGGGGCGCAGGCCCCGGCGACGGACATCACCATCCCATCAACGAAAACTCCCGGGAGGAGGAACACGGTGAAAAACACGATCCTAAGCACAACCGCGCTCGCACTCGCCATGCTCGCGCAGCCCGCCTTTGCTGGCATGGAAGAGGCACGCCAGTTCCTCGACGCCGAAATCGGCGATCTCTCCGTCCTCACCCGTGAGGAGCAGGAGGCGGAGATGCAGTTCTTCGTCGACGCCGCGAAGCCGTTCGAGGGCATGGAGATCAAGGTCGTCTCCGAGACCATCACCACGCATGCCTACGAGGCCGAGGTGCTGGCGCCCGCGTTCAGCGCGATCACCGGCATTCAGGTCACGCATGACCTGATCGGCGAGGGCGATGTCGTCCAGAAGCTGCAGACGCAGATGCAGTCGGGCGAGAACATCTACGACGCCTATGTGAACGACAGCGATCTCATCGGCACCCACTGGCGCTACCAGCAGGTCCGCAACCTCACCGACTGGATGGCGGGAGAGGGTGCGGACGTGACCCTGCCGACGCTCGATATCGACGACTTCATCGGCCTCAAGTTCACCACCGGCCCGGACGGCAAGCTCTACCAGCTGCCCGACCAGCAGTTCGCGAACCTCTACTGGTTCCGCTACGACTGGTTCAACGACGAGCAGAACAAGGCGGACTTCAAGGCAAAGTACGGCTACGACCTCGGCGTGCCGAAGAACTGGTCGGCCTATGAGGACATCGCGGAGTTCTTCACCGGCCGCGAGATCGATGGCGCCACCGTCTATGGCCACATGGATTACGGCAAGAAGGACCCTTCGCTCGGCTGGCGCTTCACCGATGCCTGGATGTCGATGGCCGGCATGGGCGATGTGGGCGAGCCGAACGGCCTGCCGGTGGACGAGTGGGGCATCCGCGTCGACGAGAACTCGCGGCCGACGGGCTCCTGCGTGGCGCGCGGCGGGGCGACGAACTCGCCGGCGGCCGTCTATGCCGTGCAGAAGTACGTGGACTGGCTGCAGGAATACGCGCCGCCCGCCGCCGCCGGCATGGTGTTCTCCGAGGCCGGACCGGTGCCGGCGCAGGGTGAGATCGCCCAGCAGATGTTCTGGTACACCGCCTTCACGGCCGACATGGTCAAGGACGGCCTGCCGGTGGTGAACGAGGACGGCACGCCGAAATGGCGCATGGCCCCCAGCCCGCACGGTTCCTACTGGGAAGACGGCATGAAGGTCGGCTACCAGGATGCCGGTTCCTGGACCCTCATGAAATCGACCCCGGTGGACCGCGCCAAGGCCGCCTGGCTCTACGCGCAGTTCGTGGTGTCGAAGACGGTGGACCTGAAGAAGAGCCACACCGGCCTCACCTTCATCCGCGAGAGCTCGATCAACGATGAGAGCTTCACGGAGCGGGCGCCGAAGCTTGGCGGTCTGATCGAGTTCTACCGCTCGCCGGCCCGTGTCCGCTGGTCGCCCACGGGCACAAACGTGCCGGACTATCCGAAGCTCGCGCAGCTCTGGTGGCAGAACATCGGCGATGCGTCCTCGGGCGCGAAGACGGCTCAGGAAGCCCTCGATGCGCTTTGTGCAGCGCAGGAGCGGGTGCTGCAGCGCCTCGAGCGTGCTGGAATCCAGGGCGATATCGGCCCGAAGCTGAACGAGGAGCAGGCGCCGGAGTTCTGGCTCGAGCAGGCCGGTGCGCCGAAGGCGAAGCTGGCGAACGAGAAGCCGGCGCCGGAGACCATCAGCTACGACGAGCTGATCAAGAGCTGGCAGGACGGCTGATCCAGCCCAGATCCTGGGAAGCGGAAGGGGCGCCCACCGGGCGCCCCTTTTTCGTTGCGGTGACGCGCTCTCGTCAGGAGCAGCGCTCCGCCGTCCACTGGCCCGCGCGCTCGCCCCGCGCGCAGAGGTTCTGCCGCCAGAGCTCGTCCATCCGCCAGCCGTCGGGGTGGGGGCTGGCGAAGAGCACGAAGCGCACCCCTGTCACGGAGTCGTCCGGGTAGCCCGTGCCGGTGGCGTGCACCTCCAGCCTCGGGCCGCTGTCTCCCTCGCTCGGGCTTCGCGCAATCTCGACCGTAACGGTGGGGCGGCCTTCGATGTTGGCGGGAAAGTCCCGCACGAGGCGGGGCAGGAGATCGACGATCCGAGGCGCGATGAGCTTGCCCCAGCGGGGCCGGTCGGTCCCCTTCCAGTCGCGCTCGAGCTCGGCGGGGTCGATGGCCGGCGCGCCCTCGGGCGCCGTGCAGGCCTGGGCCTCGGTCGTGAGATCGAGCACGCCCTGATAGGCGCCATCCGCAAGCACCCGGTAGCGCCGGGCGCTCAGGCTCTCGACAGCCATTTGCTCGATGACCCCGCCGCCGCAATCGGTCGTCGCCACCCCGCCGGCGGGGGTGTTGTAGCGAAAGCCGCCCTCGATCAGGATCGTCGCGTTCTCCTCGTCGACCACCACGGCAGGGCTGCCGTCGAGCCGCTGGAAGCTCGAGCTCAGGCACCCCGTCGAGAGCGTGACCGTGCCGCTGTCGCCCCCGCCGCGCAGCGCACAAAGCTGCGGGGTCACAACGCGCTCCTGCGCTGCGGCAAAGGTGGTGCCGAGCGTCGCCAGCGCCGCGGCCGCCAGGCAGGACCGGCGCCAGGACAACACAGTCGCCAGACGAGGGCGGGGGGGGACAGGCGGCTGCATGTGGTTCTCCGTCGCGCGGCTCTGGACGCTTCGCCGCAGCCTGCCCAGAGCAATCGGGCAGGGCAAGCGCTTCAGGCACTGCGTCTTCGATCAGTGACCTGAGCGGGCACCGCCGCTGGCGGTCCAATGGGCGTGAAGGGCCGCGACGGCGCACGAGGCGAGGCGCGCCTTGTCGTTGTCCGCCCGGCTGGTGAGGATGACGGGCACGGACGCACCGAGGACCACCCCGGCGCCCTCTGCGTGGCTGACATAGGTGAGCTGCTTGGCGAGCATGTTGCCCGCATCGATGCCGGGCACCACGAGCACTTCGGCCAACCCCGCCACGTCCCCGCCGATGCCCTTCGTGCGGGCGGCCTT
>JBCBHB010000283.1:0-4679 GCA_038526025.1 Pseudomonadota bacterium | reverse complement strand
GCAGGCTTCCATCAACGGGCAGATCCCGCAGGCCGGTTTCTTCGGTGTGCAGATCGTTGCGCCGAGATCCATCAGCGCCTGGGCATGATCGCCAGCGCGACGCTGCGGGGTGAGGGCTGCCGCATGTGCCTTTAGCGTGGGTTTGACACCCGGGAGCGGTTCCGTCTCGGCGAAGAGCCGCGCCATGACGCGTTCGATATTGCCGTCCATGACCACGGCTGGGCGGTCGAAGGCGATGGCGGCGATGGCAGCGGCCGTGTAGTCGCCGATGCCAGGCAGCGCCCGCAATCCGTCCTCCGTATCGGGGAAGCGTCCGCCATGCCGCTCGGCCACTGTTGCGGCACAGGCATGCAGGTTGCGCGCGCGGGCATAGTATCCAAGCCCCGCCCATTCGGCGAGCACGTCCTCCCGCGGGGCGGCGGCAAGGGCGGAAACGTTCGGCCAACGGTGGAGAAAGGCGTCGAAGCGCGGGGTGACCGTGGCCACGGTGGTCTGCTGCAGCATGACTTCCGAGAGCCACACGCGGTACGGATCCGGGCGCTCGCCCGCGGCCCTTGCGGCAGGACCGACACGCCACGGAAGGGCACGCGCATGCACATCGTACCAATCGAGCAAGGCCTTGCCGACCGTGCCTGCCGCGTCCGTCGCCATCGCGCCCGTTCCTTCCTACGCCCCCTGCCGAAAGGCACGCATTGTGCCGGTGGCAGCTCATGCCCTACCTTCGCCCCGAGCCGGTGGAGCTTGCAGGACAAAGCGCATGGACAAGGGGAAGGGCAAGAGACCGCCGCGCGGCGGGCGCCGGGGCGCAAAGCCGCAGGCTGTGCGTCCGGCGCCGCCAACGTCCGCCGCTCCTGCCCGACCGCGCAAGAAGCCGGGTTTCGCAGCCGCTGGCGCGGGCGTTGGCGGGCTGGTGGGCCGCGCGGCGGAGCGTCAGGGCTTCGCCGATGCCGAGGTCCTGCTCCGCTGGTCGGAGATCGTGGGGCCGGCGCTCGCCCCGCTCTGCCGCCCGGTGCGGATGAGCCACGGCCGGGGACAGGATCTCACACGCACGCTCGTGGTCGCCGCCGAAGGAGCCGCGGCACTGGAAGTCGAGCATCGCGGGCCGCAGATCATCGAGCGCGTGAACGCCTGCTTCGGCTACCGACACGTCACGCGGCTGCGGGTCACCCAGACCGGTGCACGCGGTGGCAGCGTGATGGGCCTCGGCGAGAGCCTGCCCGGCTTCGCTGAGCCCGGTGCCGCCTTCGAGGGAGCGGCGCCCCGCACGGATCGCTCACGTGGCGAGCCGCATGCCCCCCGTCCCCGCACGGCCGAGGCCGCGCGAGAGGCGGTCACGATCACTGACGGCATCGTGAATGACGCGCTGAGGGAGGCGCTTTCCGAGCTGGGTGGCTATATCCTAACCGAGCCGCGCCGGGAGCTGCCGGACGCACCGTTGAATGACGCACCGGGCAGCGATGCTGCGCCGTTTCACGCGACGAGGAGAGACGAATGACCGCCACCCGCCGCCAGTTCATGGCCACCGCCGGCGCCGCCGGCCTCGCCGCCTTCACCCCAGCAGCGCTCCGGGCGCAGGCTGTGGAGCCGGTCATGGGCGACGTCATCCTGGGCGCCGAAGATGCTCCTGTGACGGTGATCGAATATGCGAGCTACACCTGCCCGCATTGCGCCGCCTTCCACCGCGACACCTTCCCGGCGATCAAGGAGAAGTACATCGACACCGGCAAGGTGAAGTTCATCATGCGTGAGGTATATTTCGACCGCTACGGCCTCTGGGCGTCCATGGTTGCCCGCTGCGGCGGGGAGCGCGGCTTCTACCCGATCTCCGAGATGTTCCTGAAGCAGCAGGCGAGCTGGGCCCGGGCAGACGATGTTGCTGGAGAGATCCGCAAGATCGGACGGGTGAACGGGCTGTCGACCCAGCAGATCGATGCGTGCCTCAACGATGAGGACTTCGCGCGCGCACTGGTGGCGCGGTATCAGGAGACTTCGGAGGCGGACGGGGTCCGTTCGACCCCGAGCTTCGTCATCGACGGCCAGCTCACGAGCGGGAATATGGGCGTCGAGGACTTTTCGCGCCTTCTGGACAACGCCCTCTCGAGCTGATCCAGCGCTTCGAATGAATAGGGGCCGGGAGTGATGCTCCCGGCCCTTAATCTTCGGTGAGGGTGGCGCAGCTCAGTGCAGCTGCTCGCCCACCTTCTGGATCGCCTCGTCGGTAAGCCGGCCCGCGGTCTCGTCGCTCATGTTCTGCTGCATGATCTCGCGCGCGGCGGCGACGGCGACGGCGACTGCCTTGTCCTTCACCTCGCGCACGGCGCTGGCTTCCGCCATGGCGATCTGCTCCTCGGCTCCGCGGAGACGACGCTCGACGGTTGCCTCGAGCTCTTCCTTCGCGCGGACGGCAGCGTTCTCCGCTTCCTTCTTTGCGTGCTCGACGATCTCGGCGACCTGCTGGTCAACGTCGCCGCGCTTGCGCTCGAACTCGGCGAAGGTGCGCTGCGCTTCTTCGCGCAGGCGCCGCGCCTCATCCAGCTCCTCGCGGATACGCTCGGCCCGGGCGTCGAGCATCGAGAACAGCATCTTGTGGACGCCGTAGTAGTACAGGATCGCGAAGAAGAGGAGGAACGCGACGAGGTTGACGACGTTGCTGTCGAGCAGGATCGACATGGGGACCTCCTCAGATCCGCGCCTTCACGGCGCTCTTGATGGCATCGGCGTTCTGCGCTTCCGGCAGGAGCCGGCCGATCAGGGCATCGGCGACCTCGTTGGCGACGTCGCTGGCCGCTTCGGAAGCCTGCGCGCGGATCTCTCCGATACGCTTCTCGCTCTCGGCAGCACGGGCCGCGATCTCGGCATCGGCCTTCGCCATCGCCGCGTCGATCTCCTTCTGCACCTCGGCGCGCGTCTCGGCCGCGATGGCCTGCGCCTTGGAGCGTGCCTCGGCAAGCGCACGATCATAGGCTTCCTCGGCCTCGTGCGCGCGGCGGCGGAATTCCTCCGCCCGGTCGAGATCGTCGGCGATCGTATCCGCCCGTTCCTCGATGATGCCGGAGATGCGGGGGATCGCGTAGCGCGACAGCAGCCAGTAGAGCGCGTAGAGCGCCACGGCCGCCCAGATGATCTGCGAGGGCCAGGTGTTGAAATCGAGCTGCGGAAGGCCGCTCGAGCCATGTTCCATGGCGTCGATCGCAGCCTCGGTTTGAGTGTCGGTCGCCATGGGAAGCGCTCCGTCTACAGGGGAGCCGCCCGCGCCGGGAGGGCGCGGACGGAATACGTCAGCTCAGCAGGGGGCGTACGCCAGAGGCGCTGCCCGAAACGTCGGCCGGATCAGACTGCGAAGAGCAGCAGGAACGCGACGACGAGGCCGAAGATGCCGAGCGCTTCGGCGAAGGCCATGCCGATGAACAGCGTAGCGGTCTGCTCCTTGGCGGCCGCCGGGTTGCGGAGCGCACCCGCGAGGAAGTTGCCGGCGACGTGGCCGACACCGATGCCGGCACCAGCCATGGCGAGGCAGGCGAGGCCCGCACCGATGTACTTGCCGAGAAGGGCCGCTGCTTCAGCTTCCATGATCCACTCTCCTTGGGGTTGGTCGTGTTCGTCGAAAAGGTTGGAACGGTCGGGCGCGCAGTGCTGCGCGACCCGGGTGTGTCAGTGCATGTGCAGCGCGTCGTGAAGGTAGACGCAGGTGAGCACGGCGAAGATGTAGGCCTGGATGACGGCGACCAAGAACTCGAAGGCGGTCAGCCCCACCATGGCACCGAGCGGCAGGATGGCCAGCGGGCCAAGGCCGCCGGCGATGGTCATCGCGAAGAGGCCGGCGAACACCTTCAGCACCGCGTGGCCGGCCAGCATGTTGGCGCCAAGACGGATGGAGTGGCTGACCGGCCGCACGAAGTAGCTGATCAGCTCGATGATGCAGAGCACGGGGCGCAGCCAGCCCGGCGCCTCCGCCGGCCAGAAGAAGCTGAGGAAGTGCATCCCGTGCTTCATGAAGCCGATCACGGTGACGGTGATGAAGACCGCGAGCGCCAGGAACGCGGTGACAGCGATATGCGAGGTCGGCGTGAAGGAGTAGGGGATCATGCCGAAGAGGTTGCAGGCCAGCACGAAGGTGAAGACCGTGAAGATGTAGGGGAAGTACTTCATGGCGCCTTCGCCGCCGACTTCCTCGACCATCTGCCGGACAAAGCCGTAGAGCATCTCGGCCATCGACTGGGTACGGCTCGGCACCAGCGCGCGGCCGGCTGTGCCCCACACGGTCAGTGCCGTCACACCCAGAACGGCGATCGCCATCCACAGGGTGGCGTTCGACACCGTGAGGACGCTCATGTGATCGCCACCGAAAAGGGGCTTCACGAGGAACTGGTCCATCGGGTGGATGTAGCTTCCGCCTTCAGCGCCCGCCGCCATGATCGCTCCCTCGCGTCTTCCCGTCTCCGCCGTCGGCCCCCTTGGCAGTTCCGCCGGGGGCGCCGGCCTGATCTTCCGTCGACGCCAGGCGCCGCTGGGCTTCCTCGGCGCTGCGCATCATGACGCGCACACCGGCCGCGAAGCCGAAGAGCCCGAAGACGAGCAGGAACACAGGGAGTGTTCCAAGCAGCGTATCGAGCCCGTATCCCATGGCCGACCCGATCGCGATGCCCACGACCAGCTCGATCACCATCCGAAAGGCAAGC
>JBCBHB010000282.1:0-4694 GCA_038526025.1 Pseudomonadota bacterium | reverse complement strand
TGCGGGAGGCATCGTCGATCTTGTCGTCGAGCTCCCGGGCGATATCGACCAGCACCTCGATGAGATAGGCGACCGAGGACCGCGTGGTGCCGATATTGGTCATGAAGAGGACCGTGTTCCGGCTGGTCTTGTTCACCTGGATCCCGTGGCGCTCCATCAGGATCTCGGTCTTAAAGGTGTCGCCGTCGTAGCCGGTGCCGCCGACCACGAGGGTCACGCGCGTGGCATCGAGCACGAACTCGTCCGTGGCCCAGCAGTCCCAGATATCCGCCCAGCCCTGGTCCGGATGGTAGTAGGACTGGATGCCGCTTTCCCGGTACGCGTCCGGGATCATGTCCCCGGCCGTGAGCACGCGGAAATACTTCTGCAGGAGCGGATGGCTGTGCACCGCGCGGCGAAGCGACATGGCGCTTTCGACCTGGCGCTGCACGAGTTCGAAGCCCTCGAGCTCCACCTGCCGGCGGCCCACATCGAGCGAGGCGATGATCTGGTAGTTCGGGCTCGTGGAGGTGTGGGTCATGTAGGCTTCGTGGAAGGCCTGCTCGACCTCGCCTTTGAAGTCCTGATCATGAACGTGGATCATCGAGCCCTGGCGGAGCGATGTCAGTGTCTTGTGGGTCGACTGGCAGGCATAGGCGCGCACGCGGGCATGCGGGGGCGGGACGAGGCGGGTCTCCATCCAGGCCTCGTCATCCGCGCCGTCGAGCCCCTTTTCCTGCTCGGTCCAGGCGGCGGAAGCCTCCTCGCTCCGCAGATACTCGCGGAGGTTGTTGGCCGCGTTCATGGCCGTGCGCTGGCGGTAGGTCGGCCCGAAGCGGGCGAAGGCGAACCAGGCCTCGTCCCACAGGAAGACGAGATCGGGCTTGATGGCGAGGCATTCCCGCATGACGCGCTCGACGTTGTAGACCAGCCCGTCGAAGGTGCAGTTCGTGAGCAGCAGCATGCGCACACGGTCGAGCTTGCCGGCCTTCTTGAGCGCGAGGAGCTTCTCCTTGATCTCCTTCAGCGGCACCGCGCCGTACATGGAGTATTCGGAAAGCGAGTAGCTTTCGAGGTAGACCACCTCGGCGCCCGCCAGCACCAGGCCGTAATGGTGGGACTTGTGACAGTCCCGGTCCACGAGCACGATGTCTCCGGGCCGCACGAGCGCCTGCACGACGATCTTGTTGCAGGTTGAGGTGCCGTTGGTGGCGAAGAAGGTGTGCTTGGCGCCGAAGGCCCGGGCCGCCTTCTCCTGCGCTTCCTTGATGGGGCCGTGCGGCTCGAGCAGGCTGTCGAGCCCGCCGGAGGTTGCCGACGTTTCGGCGAGGAAGATGTTGGAGCCGTAGAAGGCGCCCATATCCTCGATCCAGTGCGAGCGGGTGATCGACTTGCCGCGGCTGATGGGCATGGCGTGGAAGACGCCGGTGGGCTGCTTCGAATACTCCTTCAGCGCCGTAAAGAAGGGTGTCTTGTAGCGGTTGCTCACGCCGCGCAGGATGTTGAGGTGCAACTCCTGGAAGTCTTCCTGATTGTAGAAGACACGCCGGCAGCCGCCGAGGTCGCGCCCGGCGATCTCCTCCACCGACCGGTCGGTGACGAGATAGGTGTCGAGCTCCGGGCGCACCTTGCCGATGAGGCGGCAGCACTCGGTTGCGAGATCCTCCATCGGGAGCGCATCCACGTCCTCGTCGCCGAGGCGGGTGAGGTATTTCCGCAGGATCGGCAGATCGTGCTCGGACTTCAGGGCGAGGCCGGAGCGCACCACGACGGACTGGATATTGTGGTTGAAGAGGATGGCGATGAGCGCGTCCTCGAGGCTGCCAACGATGATGGGCTCGTAGACGAACGAGTCCTCCTGCCGGCGCATGCGATGGAGCGAGTTCTTGAGCCAGGTGGCCTGCTGGTCGGTGACCTGGTCGACGATCAGCGTCTCGAAATACGGCCGGGCGAGCGCGCGGGCCTCGAGCGGCTGGGTCTGTTCGTCCTCAACATCCTCGAGATCGTGCTCATCGGCCGCGAGCGTGATGCGGCGGCGGCGATAGGCGCCGGAGGAGAGGGCGCGCACGACACGGCGGGAAGAGATCGCCAGATCGTCGAAATGCCCGTGCTCGAACTGGCGGCGCATGAAGTTGAAGGCCGCGATACCGGGGAAGGCCCAGTAGGTTTCGATGGGCGCCAGGATCTCGAACTGCTCGGCGATCTTGTCGTCGAGAAGCTTCGCACGCTTCGCGCTGACTTTCGGACCGTTCCGTTCGGCCGCGAGCTGCTTGAGATGGCTCCAGCGGTCGGCCCGGAGCTGGACGGCGCTGTAGTAGTCGCTGATCGCGGTCATCGTCTCCTCCGTAGGGCTGGGCTTCGCCCACCTCTAGCTATGGCGGGGCCTGCCCGCCCTACGGACCGAGGCGAGGGCGCCTCAGCCCGTTAGTGTCTTACCCAGCGGCACCACCGGGGCGGCCGCTCTTTCAGTCTCGGCGCCGCGCGCATGGCCGAACTCCTGGCCCGACCAGGCCATGGTGCCGACGGCGCGCGCGTCCTCCCCGTCGATCTCCGCCGCGATGCCGGCACGGTTGCCCTGGCGCGGCATCTCGAGCGGCCCGAGCGTATGGAGATACGCATCCGCCCCGCTCTGACGGTCGTAGACCGGGAAGTCGGCCTCACGGTCGCGGAAGCTTTTGAGCACCTGGCCGAGGCCCCGCATGCCCGCCTCCCGCTGCCGGCGCACCTGGTCGAAATCGATCTCCGTCGGGAAGATGTCCTCCTGACCGGCCGATTGGTGCAGCACCACGGCGGACGGATCGATCACCGCCGACCGCCCGACGCCGCCTGCAGCTAGTCCGTTCACATCGAAAACGTAACACTGGAACTGCGCCGCAGTGGCGCGGGCGATGGAAAGTTCCGCATCGCGGTCCGTTGTCCCGGTGAGTACGGGATGGAGCAGCACTTCGGCGCCCATGGCGGTGAGCTGGCGCGTCGTCTCCGGAAACCAGATGTCGTAGCAGATCGAAAGGCCGAAGCGCCCGGCGCCCGGTACGTCGAAGACGCAGAACTCGGCGCCCGCCTCGATGCCCTGCTCATACGGGCGGAACGGGAACATCTTGCGGTACTTCGCGACGATCTCGCCATCCGGATCGATCACGGCCGAGGTGTTGTAGACCCGGCCATCCTCGGTCTTCTCGAACATCGAGCCGGGGATGAGCCAAATCTTGTGCCGGCGGGCCTCCTCCTGGAAGTGCTGGAGCGTCGCGTTGGGCCAGCTTTGCGCGAAGCGCGGGAGCGGCCCGAAGGGCGCCAGCTCGCTGAACAGGACCATCTGGGTCCAGGGAAAGCGCGCCATGGCAATGTCGAGCCGGTGGCACATGGCCTCGACGTTGTCGTGCAACGCGGCGACGTGCATCTGCACGCCAGTGATGGCGAAGGGCGTCATACCCGCAGCTCCGTTTACCTCGGAAAGAGGTCAGAGTATTCGGTCCGCCGCAGCGCACAAGGGCCGCCGCCGCACTGTTTCGTTCAGCCACGCACGATGAGCACCGAGCACGCCGCGCGGGATGCAACCCGGTCCGCGTGGCTGCCCGCGAGGAGGTCGTGCATGATCGACGGCGGATGGGCGGCCATGACGACGAGCTTCGGGGAGAGGCTCTCCACGAAGTTCAGAATGGTATCGACGACCCCGCCATGTGCCGCGTGGCTCTGCCATTTCACGACGTCTCCCAGCATCTCGTCGGCGATCTTGTCGAGCGCCTCGCGCGCGAACTTGTCCGTCTCCTCCTTGAAGTCCGGAGGGAAGTACTGGCCGACCATGCTCATGCCGAAATCGGGCAGGACGGAGAGAAGGTGCAGCTCGGACCCGGTGCGCTTTGCCGCCGCCATGGCCTCCGGCAATGCGAGGCGCCAGGACGCTTCGAACTCAACATCGATGGGGACAAGGATATTGCTCATGTAAGGCTCCTCACTCGCCAGCCGCTGCCGGCTTGAAGCTCGGCATCGCGGGCATGCCGGCCCGCATCCGCTGCATCGCGATCACCGCGGCGAGCACGAGCAGCACGGGCAGGAAGATCAGGTACTTCGAAGGCTGCGGGACCGGGCTCTTCACCTCGAGGATCTCCTGATCCCAGTCGAGGCCTGCATCGGACGCGACGCTGCCGAAGGCGACGTCGTCGATCATGATCTTGTCGCCGTCCTCGCGGAGGGTGATGCCCGCCGCCTCGAGCCGCGCGGCACCATCGGCCTCGCCGGTCATCGGCACGAGCGCGGTGAAGGTGATCGGCTCGCCGAATTCGTTGAGCCCCGCCACGTTGAGGCGCAGATCCTGGCCCGCCGGCACGGAGGCCGCGGCCTCCGACAGCTGGGCGGGTGGCACGTTCTCGAAGGGCGGCACGATCATGTCCATCCAGAACCCGGGCCGGAAGAGCGAGAAGGCCACGAGGAGGAGGATCACGCTCTCCCAGATCTTGTTGCGGGTGATGAACCAGCCCTGCGTGGCCGCCGCGAAGAGCAACATCGCTATGGTTGCGACCACGAAGACGAAGAAGCCCTCCAGATAGGTCACGTCGATCAGCAGGAGATCGGTGTTGAAGATGAAGAGGAAGGGCAGCGCCGCGGTACGGAGCGAGTAGAAGAACGCGACGAGACCGGTGCGGATGGGGTCCCCGCCCGAGACGGCGGCGGCCGCGAAACTGGCGAGGCCGACGGGGGGCGTCACGTCCGCCATGATC
>JBCBHB010000281.1:0-4705 GCA_038526025.1 Pseudomonadota bacterium | reverse complement strand
CGCCACGGCCTCTTCATCCGTCTCGAAGCGGAAGAGCGGCGCCACGGGCCCGAAGCACGGCATCGAAGAGTATCTCGAGATGAAATACGTCTGCATGGGCGTCTGATCCCGCACCGTCGCGGCAAGCGGCATCCCGGCTGGTCGCCGGGATCGGTTGTTGCGGGGTTTCTGCTTGGTGGGCCCGGGGGGATGCTCCCGGGCCTTCCGCGTTTTGCAGGGGCCGTTTGAGGGGCTGGGGAGGCGCCGCGAGGGCGCCCTTTCCAGCATGATCGAAGGCCGGACCGCGTCAAGGACGCGCCCGATCGCGGATCGGGCCCGCCGGCGCTGCCGGTGGCGTTGCCATCCTTGACCCGATCCGGCCTTCGGGCGGATCAGGCGAGCGTGGTGTCCTTCGGGACGGGGAAGCCGCGCAGGAAGGTTTCGGCAGGCTGGGGGCCCTTGCCCGCGCGCTGGAGGGTGGTGAGGCGGACGGCGCCGGTGCCGCAGGCGATGGTGAGACCGTCGTCCATCGCCGTGCCGGGCGGAGGGCCGCTGTCGCCGTCAACGGCCCCGGCCATCAGCACTTTCACCCGCTCGCCGGCGATCGCGCACCAGGCGCCGGGAAAGGGGCTGAGGCCGCGGATATGGGCGGAGACCGCCTCGGCCGGCATCGTCCAGTCGATCCGGGCTTCGGCCTTCTCGATCTTTGCGGCGTAGGTGACGCCCTCCGCCGGTTGCGGCTCGGCAGGGAGGGGCTCTTGGGCGATCCGGGCGAGGGTTGCTGTCATGAGGTTGGCGGAGAGGGTGGAGAGCCGGTCGTGCAGTGTGCCGGCAGTGTCCTCGGCGCCGATGGGGAGCGATGTGCGGGCGAGCACGGGCCCGGTGTCGAGCCCCGCCTCCATCTGCATGATGCACACCCCCGTCTCCGCGTCGCCCGCCATGATGGCGCGCTGGATGGGCGCGGCGCCGCGCCAGCGGGGCAGGAGGGAGGCATGCGCGTTGAGACAACCGCGCCGCGGCGCATCGAGGGCTGCCTGGGGCAGAATCTGACCATAGGCGACCACCACCGCAACATCCGCCTCGAGCGTCGCGAAGCGGGCGACGACGTCGTCTTCTCGAAACCGCTCGGGCGTCTCCACCCGGAACCCATGCGCCTCCGCGGCCTGATGCACGGGCGAGGGGCGCAGCGCCTTGCCGCGGCCGGCGGGGCGGGGCGGCTGGGTGTAGACGGCGGCGATCCCGTGACCTGCCGCCACGAGTGCCTCGAGCGCCGGCACGGCGAAATCGGGCGTGCCCATGAAGACGATGCGCATGGGCGGTGCTCCTCGATGCGGGGATCGTAAGGCTCAGCCCTCGCGGGCAAGCTCATCGGCGCGGCGCGCGCGGTCCCGCTTCAGCTTCTTCATCTTCTCGGTGATGAGGCGGCGGCGCATGGGGCCCAGCATGTCGATGAAGAGCTTGCCGTTCAGATGGTCGATCTCGTGCTGCACGCAGACCGCCCAGATGCCGGTGAAGTCCTCTTCCTGCTCCGCGCCCGTCTCGTCGAGCCAGCGGACGCGCACGGCGCTCGGGCGCTTGATGTCGGCATAGATGTCGGGGATCGAGAGGCAGCCCTCCTCCTCCACCACCATCTCCTCGGACGACCAGACGATCTCGGGGTTGGCGAGCTTGAGGGGACGAAGCTCCCCCTCCTTCGCCTCGTCGTCTCGCGCGGCGCAGTCCATCACCACCACGCGCAGGTTCACGCCGACCTGCGGGGCGGCGAGGCCGATGCCGGGGGCGTCGTACATGGTGGAGAGCATGTCATCCATTAGCCGGCGCACCTCGTCGTCGACCGCCGGCACGGGGTCGCAGACCTTTTTCAGCCGGGGATCCGGGTGGATGACGATGGGCCTGATCATGCGCCGGAGCTATGGGATCGCGCGCCGGGGGTCAAGCCGACGGCGCGCGGCGGTGGCGCCTGGCGTCAGAGCTCCCCGTCCCAGTAGCCGGCCTTCATGTCGTTCCGGATGAAATGGATGATGCGCGGCTTATCGCTGGCCTGGTCGGCGCGCATCGGTCCGCTGCCGGCAAGGAAGCCGATCTTGCCGCTGTCCGGGTAGACGAACACATCCGCGGGCTCGAGAGTGCTGAGGGCGAGATACCGCAGCTCCTCCGTGCCGGTGTTCTCGATCTGGAAGGCGATGCCGGTGCCCGCTTCGCCATAGGCGACGTCGCCGGGGGCGAGGGGGTAGGTCTCCTCGCCATGATGAAACGTGCCCGTGCCGGACAGGATCACGAACATCTCGTCGTTGGTCATGTGGTAGTGGCGCGGCCAGGCCTTCTTGCCGGGGGCCACCACCGTCAGCGTCGCGCCGAGCTTGCGGGTGCCGAGCGCACGGCCGACGGCGCCGAGGCGCGCCTCGAAATCCGCGCCGGGGCTGTTGGTGTCGGAGAAGGCGGGGTCGGCGAGCACCGCCTCCATGTTGACGACGGGCTTGGGCTTCGGCGGGGTCTCGGCGGTCATGGCACGCTCCTTCGGTTGGTGCCCACAGCGTAGCCGCAGAGCATGACGGGGCCGCGACGGCATTGACCGGTACTGCGGCGCACACTAGGACAGCGGCGAAAGAAAATTGCGCCCAGTCGGCGCTCGCCCCAACATCATTGCCTGGCCATCGCGCCGGTCAGCCGCCCGAGGAGTGATCTCATGAGCTTCCTGGTCCAGCCTGCGCCGCCCGCCCGTCCGAACCGCTGCCAGCTCTTCGGCCCCGGCTCGAAGCCTGCGCTGTTCGAGAAGATGGCGGCCTCGGCGGCGGATGTGGTGAACCTCGACCTCGAGGATGCCGTGGCGCCGGACGACAAGATCGAGGCGCGCAAGAACGTCATCCAGGCGATCAACGATGTGGACTGGGGCAACAAGACCCTCAGCGTGCGCATCAACGGCCTCGACACGCCCTACTGGGTGCGGGACGTGGTGGACGTGGTGGAGCAGACCAACGGCCGGCTCGACCTCATCATGATCCCAAAGGCCGGAAACGCGAAGGATGTCTACACCGTCGACGCGATGATCAGCGCGCTCGAGGCGGCGACGGGCAAGACCAAGCGCCTCGGCCTCGAGGTGATCATCGAGACGGCGGCGGGTCTTGCGCATGTGGAGGAGATCGCGGCTGCCTCGCCCCGGATGCAAGCCATGAGCCTCGGCCCGGCGGACTATGCGGCGTTCATGGGCATGGCGACGACGGCCATCGGCGGCACCCAGGCCAACTACGCGATGATCGAGGACCCGCGCGAGGATGGCGGGGAGCGGGCGCGCCATTTCGCGGACCCCTGGCATTACCCGACCGTGGCGATTGTGGCTGCCTGCCGGACCCATGGGGTGCTGCCGGTGGACGGGCCCTTCGGCGACTTTTCCGACCCCGAGGGCTTCAGGGCGCAGGCCTGGCGGTCCGCCACGCTCGGCATGGTGGGCAAATGGGCCATCCATCCGAGCCAGATCGCGCTCGCCAACGAGGTCTTCACGCCCACTGAGGCGGCGGTCACGAAGGCCAAGCGGATCATCGAGGCGATGGAGGAGGCGACGCGCTCCGGCGCAGGCGCGGTCACCCTCGACGGCAAGCTGATCGACCTCGCCTCCATCCGCCAGGCGGAGGTGATCGTGAAGCAGGCGGCGCTGATCGGCACCTGAGGCGGGGGGCACATCCGCTCAGCGACCCCCGCCGAGGCCCCGGGAGGGCGGTGCTCGTGGGCTCAGGTCGCTTCGTAGCCGTCAGATGGCCGCTTCACCAAGGTGACGGCGACGTACGACCACAAACGGCGCGCGAGGCCTGGCGTCCAGGTCTCGAACCGCCCCGCCAGCGAGAAGACAAAGGGTCGGAGGGCGCGCACAGGCAGTAGCGCCCGCGTCTGATTCCGGCTCAGTACCTCATGCGCCGTGATCTCAACGACCGCCGCGTCCTCGAACTGCTTCCACCAGCTGAGCGATTGCGGCTCCATGTACAGTTTGTCCAGGCCGAGGACGCGGTTAAGCCCAAGAAACTTGAGGAACCGCTGGATCAGCATGGCCGGCGCCCGGGCATTTGCCGTGAGGACGACGACGCGCCCCCCGGGACGGACTGATGCAAGAAGCGCGCGGATGGCGGCCGCCTGCTGCGCCACATCGATGTGGTAGATCACATGTGCGAAGAGCGCTGCGTCGAAGCTGCCCTCGGCGACGGGCCGGTCGAGCACTGATCCCACGATACCCTCGACGCGATCCCCTAGCTTCTTCTCGGCAATGGCGATAGCGCGCTCGGAGATGTCGAGGCAGGTGATCGTGGCGAACCCCTCCGCGGCCCGCATATGGCTGATCGGCAGGTCCCCGCTGCCGGCGATCAGAAGCGTTTCACCTTGACCGAGGAGCGCTGCTGCCCGGTCTTCGACAACAGCGGCATAGGCACCACGATCCCGATCATCGAACCTGAAATGCCGATCTTCGCCAATCTGTCCATCAGAGACCACCCAGCCTTCTTGGTCGTAGAAGGCACGCACGTCCTCTTCCACGGGTCGGTTCATGCCGTTTTGCCCTTGCGTTGCGTCTGCCCGATGCTGCCACGATGGAGTCAGAGCGAACAACTACTGTCCAAGGCGGACCCCGTCTATGGGCTGGCAAGGGCAGTTGCACCTGGCCTCGCAAGGGGCCATGTGAGCGCCTACGCAGAAGCAGAACTTCCTCGATTTCGAGAAGGGCGTGGCCGAGCTTGCCGGAAAG
>JBCBHB010000280.1:0-4716 GCA_038526025.1 Pseudomonadota bacterium | reverse complement strand
GGCGCCGCCATCGGCGTCGCTGCCCACAAGCTCCAGGTCCTCGAACCGGCTCGCGGGGTCCGCCGCATCGTCGATGCCGCCCCAGTCCCCCGAGTTCCAGAGCATGAGTGTGATGCCCGAAGCGAAGGAGAAGCCGTAGACCCCCTGACCCAGCGCCGACCCCGTGCTCTGCGCGAGCGCCACCAGGTCCCCATGCCCCGTGCAGGTGATGGTGTCGGCCGCAACCGTCACCGCCAGGCTGCGCCCGTCGGAGAGCCCGAGCGTGTAGCTGCCAGCGATCACGCCCTCGCCGCTCGTCGCAGGGTCGCTGCCCGGCGTCGCCGGCCCGGATGCGGGGCGAAGATGCGCGACACCGTCGATATCGTTGATCGACCAGTGCCCCGAAGGATCGCCGGAGGTGATGACCGTACCGGCCACCGCAACCGGCACCCCGCGCAGGCCGGCCGGCGTCAGCGCACCGAAGCTGAGCGCATCGCCATCGGCAATCACCTTCCAGTCGTCGACGATCCGCGCCGAGGTCTCCCAGCTCTCGATGGCGGCCGGGCCGTCCCAGGTCACGCGGCAGGAGACGGCGCTGCCCACAAAAAGCTTGCCCGGCGTGAGGCGCAGGCGCGGCGCGCTCTCCCCGGCAAGCGGCACGCCATCCGCAAACCACTGGTAGCTGACGCGCGGCACGACACCGTCCTCGACCTCTACGGAGCCCGGCAGCGCCAGCAGCGTCTCGCCGATGCGCGCCGATCCGGTCAGCCGCGGCGTGGTCACAATCCGAAGCGGCAGGCTGCCGGCGCCGGTGAAGCCCAGCGGCATGTCGAGGAGCGCGCGCGTGCCACCGTTCCCGATCACGAGCGCGATGCTGCGGAGGACCCCCTCGCCCGCCGCGAGCCCCTCGGTGGTGCCGTTCGCCTGCGCCGTCCAGGAACCATCCGCATCCACGCGGATGATCACCCCGGAGGCGGTGGTGAAGCTGTCCCCAGCCGGGTAGAACTGGCCCTCGGCAACGAAGCCCTCCACCGCGAAGCCCGCGCTGCCAAGGGTCCGGCCGTCCCAGCTCGCGCGCGGCCGCCCGTCGTTGACCGCGGGCCAGAAGTCCCGCAGCACCGGCGCGCGCGTGATGCTGAGCTGCGCCCCCGTCCCGCCGGCGAGACCCTCGAGATAGACCTCCGGCTCGGCGGTGTAGCGCCGGCCGGGCGCGACGATGCTCGCGGCGACAATCGCGCCGCCGGCAGCCGTGATCTCCACGGTGCCCCCGATGCCGCCATCCACCCCGAGCACGTAGGTGCCGTCGGCATAGCCGCTGCCGCCGGCAGTCACCGTCGCTCCCGTGAGCGCGTTGGCGCGGGCCGAGATGCCGCCGCTCGTCGCGCTCTCCCCGCCGAACACGGTGAAGGCCAGCCCCCAGGGCGTGGTCGCATCCAGCTCGAGCGTGTCATTCAGGAAGCTGCTGGCCTCGGGCGGGGTCAGGCGAAGCACGCCGGAGGGACCGGCCCAGGGCTCATGCGCCGGCCAGGCCGCGTCGCCGAAGGTCCAGGCGCGCAGATCGGCCGCCCGGAAGGCCGAGCCCGCGCCGCTGATCCGCACTTCCGCCGCGGTCGCAGCACTCCCCGGCAGGGTGCAGACGAGGGCGAGGCGGGCCGTGCCCGCGCCCGCATCGAAGCTCACCCGCGTGGCGCTGACTGCCGCCATGCCGCTGGAGCCTGCAGTCGAGACGCCGCCACCCGCCCAGGTGAGCACTGCCTCGGCCACGGCCTGGCCGCCGCCATCGAGGTCCACCACGACACTCAGGCCCGTGCTCGCCGCACCGTTGGCCTGCAGCTCCGCGATGAAGAGGAGCGTCTCCCCGGGCGCGGGCAGCAGCGCCGCCGGCAGCGCCTGCAAAGCGCTGGCCGAGGTGAAGCGGGCATAGCCATCGGCCTCGACGGCCCCGCTCCAAACGGTTCCTGCGTCCCAGGCGCCCGTGGGGTCGGCGACGGGATCGACGGTTTCCGAGATCAGGTTGACGGCCGTGAACCGCGTGGGCGTGACGCTCAGCGCCGGAGACCAATCTCCGATGATCTCGCCACCGCTGGCGGGATCGATCGACAGCGTCCGGAGCTCCACATGGTTGAGCGCGCCTTCCGTGAGCCCCTGAATGCCGAAGGTGCCGGCCAGAACCGGCGGGGGCAGGTCGCGAACCGTTGTGCCGTTCACCCGGTACTGCAGGCGGGAGAGGCGCTCGGGCAGGGCGACATCGATGCGGTGGACCGTCAGGCCCGCACGATCGCCGAGGCCGAGATCGGTCAGCGCGAAGTCCTGGCTGGTGATCGGGCTGTTCGTGGCGACGAGCGGCGGCGGCGGTGCCGGCACGATGCCCTGGAAGCTGTTCCGGGCGATCGTCTCCGCATGACGCGCGATATTGAAGGTCATCAGGCACCGCTCCTGCCGTTGGGCTGCCGGGGCGCAAAGAAAAGCGTGAGACCGACAACGCAGTATGGGAATAGCAAGCAAACTCGCGAGCAGTAATTGCGGTGCCGGCAGGGGCGTTGCCGAATTGGCCCCGGGTGCGCGCGGCGCCCCCCCTGGCGCCCCCCACCGGGCGCCACCCCGATACCCGCCCCCTCCCGCGTCAGGATTCGTCCCCGGCGGTGAAGGTTCTCCGAAGATCCGCGTAGCGGGGCTGGACGGTTGCAATTCCTGCCGCAGCGGCCTGCTCTCGCAAGCGGGCCACGGCCAAGGGCTCAGCGCGCGCCTCAGCGTTGTTTCAGCACCGGCGGGTTGAAGGCGGTGACGGGCGGCGGCGTCCCCTCGTAGCGTTCGACCTCGACCAGCGCGGTATGGGCGGAGGGCCCCTGGGCGAGCTTCGACGTGCCCTTGTCCCGCGTCAGCACATTGGGATTTCCGTGCTTGCAGAGGGCGTTAGGGTCTCCCGGCACCGCCGGGTCGTACCAGGCGCCGGTGGAGAGCTGGACGACGCCCGCCATCACCTCGTCCGAGATGCGCACGCCTGCCAGGCAAGCGCCGCGGTCGTTGAAGACACGCACCACATCGCCGGCCTGCACGCTGCGCGCCGCGGCATCGACGGGGTTGAGGGTGATCGGCTCGCGCCCCGCGATCTTCGAGGCCCGGCTGACCGCCCCGGGGTCGAGCTGGCCATGCAGGCGCGTGCGCGGCTGGTTCGAGATGAGATGGAGCGGGTAGCGCGCCGCCGCCGCCGCGCCGAGCCATTCATAGGGCTCGCGCCAGACCGGGTGGCCCGGGCAGTCCTCGTAGCCGAACCCGGCGATGGCCTCTGAGAAGATCTCGATGCGCCCGCTCGGCGTGGTCAGCGGATGGGCGTCCGGGTCGGCACGGAAATCGGCCATCAGCACGGGCTCCCGGTCGCCCGGCGGCATGTCGTGCGTGCCCGCTTCGCGCAGCGCCTCGAGGCTCGGGAGCTCGAAACCCGCCGCGCCCGCGCGCTGGCGCGCCTCGTCCCAGAGCTGGCGGAGCCAGTCCTCCGGCGAGCGGCCCTCGGTGAACGTCCCGTCGAGGCCCAGGCGCGCGGCGATGCCCGTGAAGATGCCGTAGTCGTCCCGCGCGTCGCCCACCGGCGCGATCGCCTGGGCATTGGCCACGATCGTCGGCTCCCAGCTCGTCATGGCAATATCGTCCCGCTCCAGCGCCGTGGTGGTGGGGAACACGATGTCGGCGTGCCGCGCCATGCCGGTCCACCAGATCTCGTTGACGATGATGCATTCGGGGCGGCGGAGCGCGCGCACCAGCCGGCCGAGATCCTGATGGTGGTGGAAGGGGTTACCGCCTGCCCAGTATACCAGCCGAAGGTCCGGATAGACCCGCCGGTATCCGTTCCAGTCGTAGGGCTCGCCGGGGTGGAGGAGCGCGTCGGAGATGCGGGCCACCGGGATTGCCAGCTCCCGCGCCACGCCGTTCTCCCCCTGCGGCACAGCGGGAAACTTGAAGAGCCGGACGGGATTGCCCACACCGTTCTCGGACGCGTAGCCGTAGCCGACCCCCCCGCCCGGCAGGCCGAGCTGCCCCAGCATCGCCGCCAGCACCAGCGACATCCAGCCGGGCTGCTCGCCATGATCCGTGCGCTGGACCGACCAGGAGACGGTGATCATCGTCCGGCTCGCAGCCATCCGGCGGGCAAGGTCGCGGATCGTCTCCGCCGGGATGCCGGTGATGCCCGCGGCCCATTCGGCCGTCTTCGCCTGCCCGTCCGCCTCGCCCGTGAGATACGGCAGGAACCGCTCCCAGCCGGTGGTGTAGCGGGCGAGGAAGGCGCGGTCCTCCAGCCCCTCCGTCACCATGGTGTGGGCGACGCCGAGCATGAAGGCGACGTCCGTTCCCGGCCGGATCGCCAGCCACTCCGCCCCGATCTCCTCGATCGCATCCGCGCGGATGGGCGAAAGCAGCACGAACTTGCAGCCCCGTGCATGGGCGCGGCGGAGCGCGCCGCGCGCCGTATGCCGTCCCACGCCGCCCGAGGTTACCTGCGCGTTCTTGAGCGCGAGGCCGCCCACCATGAGCACCAGCTCCGAATGCTCCTCGATCACCGGCCAGCTCGTCGCGCGGTCCAGCATCAGGTGCCGGAAATGCCCAGCGATATGCGGCATCAGCGTGCTGATGGCGGCGAAGCTGTAGGTGTCGATGGAGGCGACGTAGCCCCCCAACACATTGAGAAAGCGGTGACGCATCCGACCCGCGTTGCGCGGCCCGCCATTCGCGAGAGCTTCCTGA
>JBCBHB010000279.1:0-4722 GCA_038526025.1 Pseudomonadota bacterium | reverse complement strand
GGTTCGGCGGACGACCGGG
Organism: Pseudomonadota bacterium; assembly: GCA_038526025.1. GTDB lineage: Bacteria > Pseudomonadota > Alphaproteobacteria > Rhodobacterales > Rhodobacteraceae > Thermohalobaculum. The sequence continues at coordinate 4,703 of JBCBHB010000279.1, read as the reverse complement.
CTGTCCTGAAGGTGAAGGTCGCGGAGCGCTCCACGGGGTCGCTCTCCCTCGGCCTTGGCTTCTCGACCTCGGCGGGTCCCATCGGCTCGATCGCGGTGGCGGAGCGGAACTTCCTTGGCCGCGGGCAGATCGTGTCGGCCACGCTCACGGCGGCGGGCGATACGCAGGTCTACGACTTCTCGTTCACGGAGCCGAAGGTGCTCGACCGTGACCTCTCGGTCGGCATGCGGGCCTTCTTCATCGATGATGACCGGTCGGACGAGTCGTCGTTCGAGCAGGTGCGGGGCGGCTTCACGCCGACCGTCGGCTTCCCGCTGCGCCCGGATCTGGACCTGACGCTCCGCTACAGCTTCCTGTTCGACGATATCTCGGTGGACGAGGACGCATCACCCGCGATCTTCGCCGACTCGGGTGACGCGATCACTTCCTCCATCGGCTACACGCTGCTCTACGACAAGCGGAACGACCCCATCGAGCCGACGACGGGTTATCTCGTCACCTGGCAGCAGGACGTCGCGGGGCTTGGCGGCGATCAGCGCTTCGTCAAGAGCCGCGCCTCGGTGAAGGGGTGGCAGGGCTTCCTCGACGACAGTGTGGTGGCGAGCCTCGAGCTCGAGGGCGGTTCGCTGTTCTCGTTCGGCGGGTCGGACAGCCGGATCACCGAACGCTTCTTCCTCGGCTCGGACAGTCTTCGGGGCTTCGCCGTCGACGGTATCGGCCCGCGGGATCTCGACACGGATGACGCGCTGGGCGGCAACCTGTTCGTTGCGGCGCGCTTCCAGGTCTCCTTCCCCATCGGCCTGCCCGAGGAACTTGGCATCTTCGGCGGTGCCTTCGTGGATGCCGGCACGCTCTGGGATCTCGACCAGACGACCTTCGGCAGCACGGTGATCGACGACAGCGCTTCGCTCCGTGTTGCGGTGGGCGGGCTTCTGTTCATCGACAGTCCCTTCGGCCCCATCGAGCTCTCAGCGGGTATTCCGGTGGTTGATGAGGACTTCGACGAGGACGAAATCTTCCGGGTCGGCATTGGCACCCGTTTCTGACGGGCGCCGCCTCTGCGCCGCGCTCGGCGCCTTGCTGCTGCTTGCCGCCATCTGGGCGGCAACGGCGCCGCGCGCGCCGGCGCAGGAAGCGACGACGGACCGGCCGCCGAGTATCCTGATTGTGAACCGGTCGCGCGTACTCGCCGAAAGTGCGGCAGCGCGGGCGCTCGCAACGTCCGAGCGCGAACTGGGCGCGGAGCTCCAGGACGAGGTGGACCGCGTGCAGGCGGAGCTTGCGGCGGAGGAGGAGGAGCTGGCGCGGATCCGCGGCACGCTGCCCCGCGAGGCGTTCGAGGAGCGGGCAGATATCTTCCGCGAACGGGTCCAGCGCGAGCGCCGGGCGGCTCAGGCCAAGGCGGCGGCCATCGACAAGGTTTTCCGCGAGGCACGGCGCGAGCTGGTTGCACGGCTGCAGCCGATCCTCGAGGAAGTGCGCCGCCGGAAGGGCGCCGATGTCATCATCAATGCCGAGAGCGTGCTGACGGCGCGGTCGGAGGCGGATGTGACGAGCGAGGTGCTGCTGGTCTACGACGCGCGTGTGCCGCCGCCCACGATCACGATGCCCGAGGCGCCGCTGCCGCCCGAGCGGGAGGAGGGGGACGAGAGCCCGGCGGACTGAGTTCTGCCGCCCGCGAAACGCATGGGCGAGCGCTTGCCAATGCGCGCCCGCCTTGACCAATTTGCGCCCGCTTGCGATCACCAAGGCTCTTCCATGACGACGGGCGCGGAGGCGCGCGATGACCGAGCATTCCGAGGCGCCGCTCGAAGGCGCCAGCACCGGCGCAGACGCGCCCTCCCCGGACCAGGGCGTGCCGCGCACCGCCGATCTGGCCCGGGTGATGCGCTGCATTCCGCACCGCTACCCATTTCTGCTGATCGACCGGGTCGAGCAGATCGAGCCGCATAAGCGTGCCTGCGGCATCAAGATGGTCACGATCAACGAGCCGCATTTCCAGGGTCACTTCCCCGTGGAGCCGATCATGCCGGGCGTGCTGATCGTGGAGGCCATGGCGCAGACCGCCGGTGTGCTGGTGGTAGAGAGCCTCGGCAAGATCGACGAGGACCTGCTGGTCTACTTCATGACGCTCGACAAGACGCGCTTCCGCCGCAAGGTGGTGCCGGGCGACAAGCTGGAGCTCCATGTCGAAATCCTGCGCGGGCGGGGCAAGATCTGGAAGTTCACCGGTGTCGCCAAGGTTGGGGCTGATGTTGCGGCAGAGGCGGAGTTCTCCGCCATGATCATCGACGAGAACGACAGCCGCCGCGGCAGCCCGCAGGCGGGCTGAGCAACAGCCCGCGGCGGCGCGGTAGCGAGGGGACAGCCTGTGAGCATTCACGCGACGGCGATCGTCGAGGACGGCGCGACCCTCGGCGAAGGCGTCTCCATCGGCCCGTACGCCCATATCGGGCCGGAGGTGCGGCTTGGGGACGGTGTGGAGATCTTCTCCCATGCAGTAGTGGCGGGGCGGACGAGCGTGGGGCCGCGCACGCGTATCTGGCCCTTCGCCAGCGTCGGCCACCAGCCGCAGGACCTGAAGTTCGCAGGCGAGCCGAGCAGCCTCGAGATCGGGGCGGACTGCATGATCCGCGAGCATGCGACGCTGAACCCGGGCACCACGGGCGGCGGTATGGTGACCCGCATGGGCGACCGGTGCCTCATGATGATGGGCAGCCATGTGGGGCATGACTGCCAGGTCGGCTCCGGCGTGATCATGGCGAACAACGCCACGCTGGCCGGCCATGTGCGCGTGGGCGACTTCGCGGTTCTGGGCGGTCTCTCCGCGGTGCATCAGCATGTGCGCATCGGCGCGCAGGCGATGGTGGGCGGCATGACGGGCGTGGAGCGGGACGTCATCCCCTTCGGCTCGGTGCTGGGGGACCGGGCGCGCCTTGGCGGGCTCAACCTCATCGGGCTCAAGCGCCGCGGGTTCGACCGGGAGACCATCCAGGGCATCCGCCGCGCCTACGACACGCTTTTTGCCGAGGGCGCCGAGGGGGCGCTCGAGGCCCGGGCGGAGGCGCTGGCCGAGGCGTTCCCCGGCAACGAGGCCGTGGCCGAGATCGCCGCCTTCATCGCCGAGGGCAGCCAGCGCCGCTACTGCCTGCCGCGCGAAGTGCGCGCCGGGTGAGCACGGCTGCGGAGGCGCCTCGGCCGGGCGGTCCGCCGGGTATGCTGGCCATCGTCGCCGGACGCGGCGCGCTCCCTCAGCGGCTGGCGGCGGTGCGGCGGGATGCGGGGCTGCCATACGTTCTGATCGTGTTCGAAGGGTGTGCCGAGCCCTGGATGGATGCGCATCCGCGCCAGGACCATGCCTTCGAGAAGGTTGGGCGCCTGTTTGCGGGGCTGCGCGAAGCAGCGGCGGAGGCCATCGTTTTTGCCGGCGCGATGAACCGTCCGCGGCTTCGCCCGTGGCGGGGAGACATGGCGGCGCTCCGGATCCTGCCCCGGGCGCTTGCGCTGCTCGCGCGGGGCGACGATGCGATGCTGCGGGGCTTTGCGGCGATCTTCGAGGAGCGCGGCATCCGACTGATCGGCCCAGGCGAGATCCTGGGTGAAGCCGCGATGCTCGGCTCTGGGCCGCTCGGCAGCCGGCGGGCGGGGGAGGCGGCGCTGGCCGATGCGCGCCGTGCCGCCGCCATCGTCAACGCGCTGGGGCCGCATGACGTTGGGCAGGGCGCTGTGGTGGCGCGCGGGCTCTGCCTGGCCGTCGAGGCCATCGAGGGTACGGACCTGATGCTGGCCCGCCTCGCCGAGTTGCCGCCCGAGCGTCGACGCACGGCGCCCCCGCCCTCGGGCGTACTGGTGAAGATGCCGAAGCCGGGGCAGGACCGGCGCTTCGATATGCCCACCATCGGCCCGGGCACCGTGCGTGCCGCGGCCGATGCGGGGCTGGAAGGCGTGGTCGGCCTCGCGGGCGAGACGCAACTGGTAGACGCGGCCGAGACGGCGGCGCTGGCGGATGCCCGCGGGCTGTTCGTCGAGGGGCTCGACCGCGCTGCGCTGGGCCTCGAGGCGGGCAAATGAGCGGGCCGCGGCTCTTCCTGATTGCCGGTGAGCCTTCGGGCGACCGGCTGGGCGGCGCGCTCCTCACGGCGCTGCGGGACCTGGCGCCGGGGCTGGAGGTGGCGGGCATTGGCGGGCAGGCCATGCGCGCGGCCGGGCTGAAGCCGATCTTCGGGATCGAGGCGCTATCGGTCATGGGGATCACCGAGGTGGTGCCGAAGCTGCCGACCATTCTGCGGCTGATGCGGGAGGCGCGGGAGGCCTGCCTCGCCTTCCGGCCTGATGCGCTGGTGACCATCGATGCGCCTTCCTTCGGCCTGCGGGTGGCGAAGGGCGTGCGGGCGGCGGCGCCGGGGATCCGCACGGTGCATTACGTGGCCCCCTCGGTCTGGGCCTGGCGGCCTGGGCGGGCGCGCAAGATGGCGGCGTTCGTCGATCAGGTGCTGGCGATCCTGCCCTTCGAGCCCCCTTACATGGAAGCCGAGGGGATGCGCTGCGACTTCGTGGGCCATCCCATCGCCGGCGAGCCGGTGGCGCGGGACGACGATGTTGCGGCCTTCCGCGCGGCCCATGGGGTGGATGGGCCGCTGCTTCTTCTGGCCCCTGGGAGCCGGGCCGGGGAGGTGCGGCGGATGGGGCCGGTGTTCCGCGAG
>JBCBHB010000278.1:0-4741 GCA_038526025.1 Pseudomonadota bacterium | reverse complement strand
CGGTGGCGCGGCGCTCAGGCTCACATGGTTGCCCGAGAGCAGAAGGCGCCCTTCCGGCAAGGTGGCCAGTGCTGCGATCCCGGCCGCAACCGCCTCACCCCAGGCGAGGGACGGCCCGCCGAGGCCCACGGCGCAACGGTCTCCATCCTCCTTGAGATCCAGCATCCCAAGCGCCGCGACGATCCGCTCGGCCTCCCGCTCGTCCCGCGCGGCGCACGCGGTCAACACAGCCTCCTCGTTCGAATGTCGGTAGGCGGCAAAGCGAAACGGCAGCACCGTGCGGCGCGGCACGCGAAGCTCCAGGTCCAGGTCGATGCTTGGGCCGGCGAGCGCTGTGAGCTGGGCCTCCAGCCCCCGCCGCCGCGCGAGCGCCGCAACCTGGCCCGAAACCCGGACCTGTCCGGGCTCCACGACGACGAAGGCATCCTGGATCTCCGCCAGTGCCGAGATCGCGACGGCCAGCTCTGGCCCCCAATCGGCCGGCAAGGGGCCGGCATCGGTCCCGCTCAGATCCTCCAAAGCGGCCTTGGGCAGGGCATCCCGCAAGGCGGCGAGCTGGCGCTCGCGCTGCGCCTCGCCCGAGAACCGGCCGAGAACGGTGACGCGCCCGTCGCGCCGGAGGAGCTCCACATGCAGCGGCGGGCGCCTTTCGGCCGGCGGCGCCAGCGTCATCTCATCGCGCAGATGCGCCAGCGGCATAACGCGCGCCAGCCCGTCCATCACCAGGGCTCGCCGCCGGGCGTCCGGCGCTGTGCCCATAACGGTCACGTCCAGCCCGTCAACGGACACCCGCGCCCAGTCCGCCCGAAGGACCGCGAGCCCCGAGACAGCCGTCTGCTCGAGGCGTGCCTCGACCAGCGGCACGAGCGCACTCGCGGCCAGGCGCAAACCGAGCGTCGCGACCATCACGATGGGCAGGAAGAGGATGAGGCGCAGCAGGGCAAAGCTCCGGTTTCGTGGCACTCCCCCTCTCCTAGAAGGCCCTGCCCCCTGCTGCCAAGCCGTCGCAATGTGTACAACTTGCGCAACTGCTAAGCATACGGCATAGCGTGCATTCTGAGGGGAAACGTGCCGTCAGCGCATGCAGGAGCGCATGAAACCCACATTGCCAGCGCCCGACCACCCGCCGCGCGTCGTTGCTCATCGCGGTGCCTCCGGCACGGCGCCCGAGAACACGCTTGCGGCCTTCCGCGCCGCTGCGGCCGTGGGAACCCGTTGGCTCGAGTTCGACGTGACACTGCTGGGTGACGGCACCCCCGTGATCCACCACGATGCCACGCTGGATCGCACCACGAACCGGACCGGACCGCTTTCGGCGCTATCGGCTGCAGATCTCTCGGGTATCGATGCCGGCTCCCACTTCGACGCGCGGTTCGCCGGCGAGCCGCTGCCGACGCTGGAGGACACGCTCGACTTCATCTGCGCAGAGAAGCTGCAGGCGAACATTGAGCTGAAGCCGCATGGTGCGCCCGGGAACACGGCACGCGCGGTTGTGGGCCTGCTCGGCGCCAGGCCACGGGCGCCGGCCCATGTCACGATCTCGAGCTTTGATCACGACGCGCTCGCCGTCGTCCGCCGTCTCGCGCCAGCGCTGCCGATCGCTCTTCTCTACAAGACCCTACCCCCTGGCTGGCAGGAGAAGGCCGCGAGCCTTGGAGCGGAGGCAGTGCATCTCGCCGCAAGCAACACGGACGCAGCGGCTGTGGAGGCCGCACATGCCGCCGGCCTCGCGCTCCGCTGCTACACGGTCAACGACCCTGCCGAGGCGGCTCGGCTCGGCGCCTGCAAGGTGGACGCGATCTTTACGGATTATCCGGAGCGCTTCCTTGCGGATCCGGCATGGGGCAGTTCAGCCGCCATGGGCTAGGACCAGCCCCAGATAGATGAACATCGCCATGCTGATCGAGAAGCCCACCGGCAGCCAGAGCTTGCCCAGGCGCTTCACGCCCTTCGCATCCGCCTGATTGAGCGAGATGAAGGGCGTGTCCCGCCGCTTCATGACCTGGCGAAGGATCAGGAAGAGCACCACGGAGATGAGGGCGCATCCGGACCAGATCACCATCGCCGTGCCGATATAGGGCCCTGGCACGAAGGGCACGAGTGCGATGAGGATCTTGATGTCCCCGCCCCCGACCACGTTGCCCGCGATTGTGAAGATGCCCCAGCCGATGAAGAAGGCGATCACCAGGTGCCCGATGCGCCAGAGAAACGTCTCCAGCGGCAAACCCCAGGACCCTGTGGCGAGGAACACCACCACCACCATCAGGCAGGCGATGTTGGGGATCCGCCCGTCCTTCACGTCGGAATACATGATGTAGAGAAGGATCGGTGTGAGCCCCACGGTCGCTGCAATCAGCGCGGGCTGAGACATGATCATGGGTGCCCCCTTCCTTCCGCCGCCCCCCGGCAGCAGCCCACCGACCCGCGCGCCCCCGCGCACATCGCCGGTCGCTTCGTCGCCTTACTGAATCACCGCCGTCTCGAGCGCCTCGAGCTGAGCGGCCGCAGCCTCGTAGTGTCGCGGATGCTCATCCACCGCCTTGGCGAACAGTCCGCGCGCCACCCGACGGTCGCCCTGACGGAGCGCGATCACGCCGAGATTGTAGGAGATTACCGCCTTCTCCTCCGCCGTCATCGGCACGATGGGCAGCCGGTAGTCCCGCCGGAGGCCGCGAGAGAGCGCAAGGTTGTTCTTCGCGCTGAAGAGGCGGGAATTGTACGAGATGGCGCGCTCGAAGACCGCCTCGGCGCGGTCGTACTCCTTGCGCGACATCAGGCTCACGCCCCAGTTGTTGAGCACGTCGGCCGGGTTGGACGAGCGCTCTTCCGCCCGGGCATAAGCGGCGTCAGCAAGCTCCCAGTCCTGCGTCCGGTCGGCCAGCATCGCGTCCAGCATATGCCGGCGCGGCGTGTCGATGGTCTGCGGTATGCCGGTCGCGAGGGCCTCTGCATCCTCCCAACGGTCGAGCCGCACGGCCACGAAGGCGTATTCCAGGCGGTCCGTCGGCGTCTCCTGCTGAAGCGCCAGAAGCTCCTGATACGTCCGGGCCGCCTCGGGATAGCGCCGCGCACGCGCATAGGAGCGCGCAAGGTACCGGCGGAAATCGGCCCGCTCGGGTTCGCGCGCGAGGCCCTGTTCGAAGTAACGAACCGCGCTGTTGGGATCCCCGGCCGTCAGCATCAGCTGCGTGAGCTGCGCCTCGTCGATGATGTCGCCAGCGAAGGGATCGGGCTTCTCGTTCAGCGACTCGCTGCAGCCGGCGAGCAGCAGCGCAGCGAGAAGCGGTGCGATCGCGAAGCGGGTCATCTCGGTCGGTCTCCTAAGGGCTCACCCATGTCCGTCAACGTTCCGACGGGAGCGGTTGGCGGGGCATAGCGTCAGTCTCTGACGATGGTCCATCTCGTCGCCGCACCATCATCCGTGCTGACGTCTTCCACTTCAATCACCGGACCCTCCGCTGCCTCAGCATTCGTGGCGAGCGCGGCAGCGGCGCCACCCTCCGCCGCCTCCTGCGCCACTTCCGGGTCGGCCGCGTCTTCCTCCAGCGGGGCGAGCGCTGTACCGGCACCCTCGATCACGGCAAGCAGCTCGGGCGGCAGCGCGGCTTCGGCCTCAAGGTCGCGTTCTGCGGGGGGCGCGGCCGAAGTCTCGTCCTCCGCCTCTTCCACCTCGCTCAGGGCTGCGAGCGGTGCCGCGGCGCCCTCCTCTTCAGCGGGCTCGAGGTCCGCGGCCTCGACCCGCGCCTCCTCCGCCTCGACGGCGGCGAGCACCTCGGCCGGATCCGCCCCCTCCTCGATCGCCAGGATCGCGTCCTCATCCAGCGTCGTGATGGCCACGGGCTCCTCCGCCGGCAGCACTGCCTCCACCTGCGTGCCCGGCTCGTGCAGCAGGAACTCGCTTGGCCCTGTCCGGCTCAGATCGAAGGCAATCGCATCGCTGTCTGGCGCGGGCGCCACGATGGCGGCATGGGCCGCACGGATACGCGCATCCTCCAGGTTGGCCGCAGCCACCTCGCTCGTCCCGCTCGAGACGATGAAGGCCGCGCGAAAGGCCTGATAGGCGCCCGGGTAATCGTTCAGCCCCTTGAGCACGAGGCCGAGCGCATTGTTCACGTCCACATCGTCGGGCGCGAGGTCGCGCGCGCGCAGCAGCATCACCCGCGCCGCACTGAGATGCCCCTGGGTCTTTGCGGCGATCCCGGCGCCGGTGAGCGCCTCGACGCTGACCCCCTCGAGCGCCAGGGACCGGCGGAAGGCAAGCTCCGCCTCCGCCGGCTGGGCGTTCGCGAGCAGCGCTTTGCCCGTGGCGAGCCATGTCAGGCCCTCGCCCCGTTCCAGGGGCGCCACGAAGGCAGGCTCCGGCACCTGGCGGGCAACGCCGATCTCGAAATCCTCTGCCTCTGCGGTCTCTTCCTCGGCCTGCTCGTCTGTGGCCTCCGCTGTCTCTTCGGGCGCCGCATCCGCTGGCGCAGCGTCCGCCGCCGTGCCGCCGCGTTTGGCACGCTGCGCCTCGGCTCGGGCGGCTGCTTCGTCGCGGCCGAGGAGAGGACGGAGCGGGCCACCTTCAACTGGCTCCACCTCATCCTCCACCGGCGCCGAAGCCGCCGCTTCGGTACGGGCCTCCTCGGTGCGCGCCTCCGCCGCGTCCCTGTCGAGCAGCGGCTGCAAGGGCGCGCCACTCAGGCCCAGCGGATCCGGCGTGGGGGTGGGCGCAGCCGTGTCGAGAGATGCCTGGGCGACT